>NZ_JADCKV010000002.1:150252-293167 GCF_014982105.1 Enterobacter cloacae complex sp. P18RS
GTGAACGGAATGACCACCTGAGCCGTATGTTCCCCCTCACCCCAGCCCTCTCCCTCAAGGGAGAGGGGGCCGTCTGTGCAGGCATTATTTTGTGGGGAACCCTCAGCCCCATAGGGGAGAGGGGACTGCCCGGTGCGGTTTTTTACCCTCTCCCCGGTGGGGAGAGGGTAGGGTGAGGGGCCATCAGGTCACCGGCGCCGGGTTAAACACCGCCAGCGAGTTATGCAATCCCCATTGATCGGAGAAGGTTTTCTTCCGCCCGCTTGCCACATCCAGAATGAAGTGGAACAGCTTCCAGCCCACTTCTTCAATACTCTCTTCCCCGGTGGCGATGGTGCCCGCGTTGATATCCATTAAGTCATACCAGCGGTTTGCCAGCTCGGTGCGGGTCGCCATTTTGATCACCGGTACCGCCATCAGGCCGTACGGCGTGCCGCGCCCGGTGGTAAAGACCTGTACCGTAATGCCGGACGCTACCTGCTGGGTGCCGCACACGAAATCACTGGCAGGCGTTGCCGCGTAGATCAGACCGCGTTTGGTTGGTCGCTGGCCAGGGGAGAGCACTTCCACAATCGCGCTCTGGCCGGATTTGGCAATCGACCCGAGGGCCTTTTCCACCACGTTCGCCAGGCCGCCTTTCTTGTTACCCGGAGACGGGTTGGCGCTGCGGTCGGTTTTGCCCATGTCGAGATAGTTATCGTACCAGGCCATCTCCTCCAGCAGGCGTTTGCCCACCTCTTCGTTGACGGCGCGCGGCGTGAGCAGGTGGATAGCATCACGTACTTCGGTGACTTCGGAGAACATCACCGTGGCGCCGCAGCGCACGAACAGATCGGAGGCATAACCGACTGCCGGGTTGGCGGTGACGCCGGAAAACGCATCGCTGCCGCCACACTGTGTCCCAACGACCAGTTCAGAGGCCGGGCAGGTTTCACGCTGGCGTTTGTTCAGCTTCTCCAGATGGTGCTCTGCCACCTGTAAAATGTCGTCGACCATCGATCTGAAGCCGACATGGTGTTCATCCTGAAGTCGCACAACACTGGCATCGTCAACCGGAATGGCTTTCACATCCTCAGTACCCTGCAACAGGCGTTCTGGCTGCAATTTTTCACAGCCGAGACCAATCACCATGACCTCACCGCCAAAGTTTGGGTTAAGGGCGATATTGTGAATCGTGCGGATCGGCACGACCGCTGCGGGCGCGTTGATCGCCACGCCGCAGCCGTACAGGTGGTTAAGACCCACCACGCCGTCAACGTTGGGGTATTTCGGCAGCAGATCGCGCTCAATAATTTTCACCACGTAATCCACTACGCCCGCCACGCAATGCACGCTGGTGGTGATGCCAAGCAGGTTTTTGGTTCCCACGCTGCCATCCGCGTTGCGGTAACCTTCGAAGGTATAACCCTCCAGCGGAGGCAACGGCTCAGGGACGCGGGTAGCCAGCGGCAACGTCTCCAACGGCGGGGCGGTGGGTAGCTCAACCAGCGACTCTTCAATCCAGCTACCCTGCGGGATAGCGCGCACCGCATAGCCGATGACTTCGCCGTAGCGCACGATTTCGCCCTGCGCCGGGATATCGACCAGTGCGACTTTATGCCCCTGCGGAATGTGCTCAATCAGCTCCAGGCCATCCGGAAAGCGGGTGCCAGCTTTTAGGCCATTGTCGTTGACAATAATCGCCACGTTATCGGTATCGTGCACTTTTATATAGAACGCCGTCGGCGACGCCTGTCGAATTTCAATATCGGCCATTGTTCACTCTTCTCCAGCAAAATATCTGATACTAAATATAGCCAGATGGTTAATTGTTTCTTATTGAGGAAATAAAGAATGCCAGGAGAGGAAAGGTGAGAATGTGATCGCGATCGCTCCCGAACCACTAATCGTTGATTCTGTGCATCAGCGCCCACTGTGTTGGGCATATGCTCAAAATAGCGTGCTACTCCCGTTGGATAATTGAGCATTGAGACAATGTGCTGCCGGGTGGTGACGATTATACTGAATGACGATTTTATAACGCCAAAATTCAGTCAGGAAAATAAATATAACGCTGACGCTGAGTCGGAATAAATAAGAAAAGCTACTGGCTAAAACTGCGGAATTAAAAAAGGTATAAGTAATGAGTAACGACATCTTCCCGAATAAATTTAAAGCGGCCCTCGCGGCGCACCAGATTCAGATTGGCTGCTGGTCTGCGCTGGCCAACCCCATCAGCACCGAAGTGCTGGGCCTGGCCGGGTTCGACTGGCTGGTGCTGGACGGCGAACATGCGCCAAACGATATCAACACGTTTATTCCGCAGCTGATGGCGCTGAAAGGCAGCCACAGCGCGCCGGTGGTGCGTGTGCCCACCAACGAGCCGGTGATCATCAAGCGTCTGCTGGATATCGGCTTCTACAACTTCCTGATCCCGTTTGTTGAAACGGAAGAAGAAGCGGTGCTGGCCGTGGCGGCGACCCGCTATCCACCGGAAGGGATCCGCGGCGTGTCCGTCTCGCACCGCGCCAACATGTTTGGCACCGTGCCGGACTATTTCGCTCAGTCCAACAAGAACATCACCATTCTGGTTCAGATCGAGAGCCAGCAGGGGGTCGATAACGTCGACGCTATTGCCGCGACGGAGGGGGTAGACGGCATTTTCGTCGGCCCGAGCGATCTGGCGGCCGCCTTTGGTCATCTGGGCAACGCCAGCCATCCGGACGTGCAGCGCGCAATTCAGCACATTTTTGCCCGTGCCAAAGCGCACGGTAAACCGTGCGGCATTCTGGCGCCAGTGGAAGCCGATGCCCGCCGCTACCTGGAGTGGGGCGCAACGTTTGTTGCCGTGGGCAGCGATCTCGGCGTATTCCGCGCCGCCACGCAGAAATTAGCGGACGCTTTTAAAAAATAACCATCATTGAGGAAACAGATTATGACGCTGAAAGTGGGTTTTATTGGCCTGGGTATCATGGGCAAACCAATGAGCAAAAACCTCATCAAAGCAGGTTACTCACTGGTGGTTTTAGATCGTAATTCAGACGCGGTGGCAGAGGTGATTGCGGCTGGCGCAGAAACGGCGACAACCGCAAAAGCGATTGCTGAGCAGTGCGACGTGATTATCACCATGCTGCCAAACTCCCCGCACGTGAAAGAGGTGGCGCTGGGTGAGAACGGCATTATCGACGGCGCGAAGCCGGGTCTGGTGGTGATCGACATGAGTTCTATCGCACCGCTGGCAAGCCGCGAAATCAGCGAGGCGCTGAAAGCGAAAGGTGTGGAGATGCTGGATGCGCCAGTCAGCGGCGGCGAACCGAAAGCCATCGACGGCACCTTGTCGGTGATGGTGGGGGGCGATAAAGCCGTGTTTGACAAATACTACGACCTGATGAAAGCCATGGCTGGCTCCGTGGTGCACACCGGTGAAATTGGCGCAGGCAACGTCACCAAGCTGGCAAACCAGGTGATTGTGGCGTTGAACATCGCGGCCATGTCCGAAGCGCTGACGCTGGCCACCAAAGCGGGCGTTAATCCGGATCTGGTCTATCAGGCCATTCGCGGTGGTCTGGCGGGCAGCACCGTGCTGGATGCCAAGGCGCCGATGGTGATGGATCGTAACTTCAGGCCGGGCTTCCGCATCGATCTGCACATTAAGGATCTGGCGAATGCGCTGGATACCTCCCACGGCGTGGGCGCGCAGTTGCCGCTGACTGCCGCCGTCATGGAGATGATGCAGGCGCTGCGTGCGGACGGTCTGGGCACCGCCGATCACAGCGCGTTAGCGTGCTATTACGAAAAACTGGCGAAGGTTGAAATTGCTCGCTAATGACGTCCTGCCCGGTGGCGTTACGCTTACCGGGCCTACGGCTCAGGCATACAACTATGAAAATCGTAATCGCGCCAGACTCTTATAAAGAAAGCCTGTCTGCCACCGAGGTGGCGCAGGCGATAGAAAAAGGATTTCGGGAAATTTTCCCCGACGCTCATTACGTGTCTGTTCCCGTTGCTGACGGCGGAGAAGGTACGGTTGAAGCGATGATCGCCGCGACGCAGGGCACCTGGCAGCAGGCTGTCGTCACCGGCCCGTTAGGGGAAAAGGTGAAGGCCAGTTGGGGGATCTCGGGCGACGGTACCACCGCGTTTATCGAGATGGCCGCCGCCAGCGGCCTGGTGCTTGTTCCTCCCGCGCAGCGTAACCCGCTGGTCACGACGTCGCGCGGGACGGGGGAGCTGATCCTCAGCGCGCTGGATAAAGGCGCGCGCAACATCATTATCGGTATCGGCGGGAGCGCAACCAACGATGGGGGCGCGGGTATGATGCAGGCGCTGGGCGCGAAGTTTACGGATGCGAACGGGACGGAGATCGGCTACGGCGGCGGCAGCCTGATGGCGCTTAACCGGATTGATATTTCCGATCTCGATCCGCGTCTTCAGGGATGCGCAATCCGCGTCGCCTGTGACGTGACGAATCCGCTGGTGGGTGAAAGCGGCGCGTCGCGTATCTTTGGCCCGCAAAAAGGCGCCACGGAGGAGATGATCCTCGAACTCGACGCCAATCTTAGCCACTACGCCGGGGTGATCAAAAAATCACTGCGCATTGACGTCAACCGGGTTCCGGGGGCTGGCGCCGCGGGCGGCATGGGCGCGGCGCTGATGGCCTTCCTGGGCGCTGAGCTGAAAAGCGGCATCGAGATTGTCACTCAGGCGCTCAATCTTGAAGAACATATTCACGATTGCACGTGGGTGCTGACCGGGGAAGGGCGCATCGACAGCCAGAGCATTAATGGCAAAGTGCCCGTCGGCGTGGCGAGCGTCGCCAAAAAATACCATAAGCCGGTGATCGGGATTGCCGGAAGTCTGACGCAGGATGTGGGTGTGGTGCATCAGTACGGCATCGACGCGGTGTTCAGCGTACTGACCAGTATCGGTTCACTGGAAGAGGCGTTCCAGGGAGCGTATGACAACATTTACCGCGCCTCGCGGAATATCGCGGCCACATTGCAGGTAGGCATGCGTAGCCAGGGGTGACAGCGGCGCGCAAACCCTCTATACTGCGCGCCGAAGCTGACCAGACAGTCGCCGCTTCGTCGTCGTCCCTTTCGGGGGAGACGGGCGGAGGGGAGGAAAGTCCGGGCTCCACAGGGCAGGGTGCCAGGTAACGCCTGGGGGGGAAACCCACGACCAGTGCAACAGAGAGCAAACCGCCGATGGCCCGCGCAAGCGGGATCAGGTAAGGGTGAAAGGGTGCGGTAAGAGCGCACCGCGCGGCTGGTAACAGTCCGTGGCACGGTAAACTCCACCCGGAGCAAGGCCAAATAGGGGTTCACATGGTACGGCCCGTACTGAACCCGGGTAGGCTGCTTGAGCCAGTGAGCGATTGCTGGCCTAGATGAATGACTGTCCACGACAGAACCCGGCTTATCGGTCAGCTTCAACTTCTTACGAAACCCCGCTTCGGCGGGGTTTTTGTTTTCTGAAGGTTGCAGGCCGGGTAAGCGAAGCGCCAAACGACATCAATTCTCAATTTTGCGACGCTAAGCACATTTCACTATTTGGTTGACTTTGTGTTCCTCTCATCTGCTGCGCATGATCGTAATCACAAAATTTAACGCTATAAAATTAGAAAATTTTAGTGTTGATAAGATGTTGTAAATGTTTAGTCAGTGATGCCGAATGTTATTCATTTGATAATTTAATATTGAATCTAAAAACATTCTTCTGGTGAATGTGTGATATATCCCACTCTTTAACCGGAAAGTGAATAAATATTCCTGGTAAAGTTGATAAACCACAAAAATGTTTTAAAGGAATAATGGTGTTTTATTAACCTTTAATTGCCTGAAAGATAGCCTTTATTAATATTTTTAAAGCAAAAAAATTCACGCTGGTTATTGCCATAAAATAAATTTATTACCGCGTTTTTTATTGATCAATATCAGCGTAAATGTGTATTTTTATTGTAATAAGCATTTGATTTATAAAGACATAAATAGATTTTGGGTGCGATTGAAAACAGAGCGTCCTGGCAAATTGTGAGTAACAGCACATACCCCCTGAAACAATATTGGGTAGAATCCGCTGCGTCATAGGGAAATAAGCGCAGAATATTATGAATACTATTATTCTACCGAAAACACAGCACCTCGTGGTATTTCAGGAAGTCATCAAAAGTGGCTCCATAGGTTCTGCTGCAAGACAACTGGGGCTGACGCAACCTGCCGTCAGCAAAATCATCAGCGACATCGAATCCTACTTTGGGGTGGAAGTGATGGTGCGTAAGAACACCGGCGTAAAACTCACTGCCGCCGGTCAGGTGCTGCTGTCCTACGCTGAGTCGATCACCCGCGAAATGAAAAACATGGTGAGCGAGATTAACAGCCTCAGTTTCAGTACCGTCATGGACGTCTCTTTTGGCTATCCGTCGCTGATTGGCTTCACCTTCCTGTCCGGGATGATCAAAAAATTCAAGGAAGTGTTCCCGAAAGCGCGCGTCTCAATGTATGAAGCGCAGCTCTCTTCATTCCTGCCCGCCATTCGCGATGGCCGGCTGGATTTCGCCATCGGCACGCTGAGCGACGGGATGCAGCTTCAGGATCTTCACGTTGAGCCACTGTTTGAATCCGAGTTTGTGCTGGTGGCGAGTAAATCACGAACGTGCATCGGCCCGACCAGACTGGCATCGCTCACGCACGAGCAGTGGGTGATGCCGCAAACCGATATGGGCTACTACAACGAACTCCTGACCACCCTGCAAGACAACCACATCAGCATTGAAAACATCGTCCAGACCGATTCCGTCGTCACCATCTATAACCTTGTCCTCAATGCCGATTACCTGACGGTGATCCCCCGTGACATGATTGCGCCATTCGGCTCGGACCAGTTTATTGTTCTGCCGGTGGAAGATGAATTACCCGTGGCGCGTTATGCCGCCGTGTGGTCAAAAAATTACAGTATTAAAAAATCGGCGTCAGTATTAGTTGAACTGGCAAAACAATATTCTTCGATGAATATCGAAAAACGACGATAGAAATAATGATGATTTAAAACACCCGGAGCGACGCTTTTTAACGCTCTGATACCCTGACTTTGCCTGAAAACAATGAATTATTATAACGAGGATATTATGCACATTACTTACGATCTCCCGGTCACCATTGAAGATATTCAGGACGCCAGAAAAAGACTGGCGGGAAAGATCTATAAAACCGGTATGCCGCGCTCGAATTATCTGAGCGAACGGTGTAAGGGTGAGATATTCCTGAAATTTGAAAATATGCAGCGTACCGGTTCGTTTAAAATACGTGGGGCTTTTAATAAATTAAGCTCGCTGACCGATGCGGAAAAACGCAAGGGCGTGGTGGCCTGTTCCGCAGGGAACCACGCGCAGGGGGTCTCTCTCTCCTGCGCCATGCTCGGCATCGACGGCAAAGTGGTCATGCCGATGGGCGCGCCGAAATCCAAGGTTGCCGCCACGCGTGACTACTCTGCCGAAGTGGTGCTGCACGGCGAGAACTTTAACGACACCATCGCCAAAGTGAGCGAAATCGTCGAGATGGAAGGGCGCATTTTTATCCCGCCTTACGACGATCCGAAAGTCATTGCCGGCCAGGGCACCATCGGCCTGGAAATCCTCGAAGATTTATATGACGTGGATAACGTGATTGTCCCCATCGGCGGCGGCGGTTTAATTGCCGGTATTGCGACAGCAATTAAATCCATCAACCCGACTATCAATATTATCGGCGTGCAGTCTGAAAATGTGCACGGAATGGCGGCATCGTATCAGGCCGGAGAAATAACCAGTCATCGTGTTACCGGCACATTAGCTGACGGCTGCGACGTGTCTCGCCCAGGTAATTTAACCTTCGAAATTGTTCGTGAATTAGTCGATGACATTGTGCTGGTCAGCGAAGACGAGATTCGCAACAGCATGATCGCGCTTATTCAGCGAAATAAGGTGGTCACGGAAGGTGCCGGTGCGCTGGCGTGCGCGGCGTTATTAAGCGGCAAGCTGGACCACTATATTCAGGGCCGAAAAACCGTCTGCATTATTTCCGGCGGCAATATCGATCTCTCCCGTGTTTCCCAAATTACCGGCTTCGTTGACGCATAAAGGATGACTTATGAGCAACACAGAAAACATTATCGTTGGCCAGACAAAAACGTCCACCTGGCGTAAATCGGATACCACCTGGACGCTCGGCCTGTTTGGTACCGCCATTGGCGCAGGCGTGCTGTTCTTCCCTATCCGTGCAGGCTTTGGCGGCCTGATCCCTATCCTGCTGATGCTGGTACTCGCGTTCCCGATTGCCTTTTACTGCCACCGCGCGCTGGCGCGTCTGTGTTTGTCCGGCAGTAACGTCTCCGGCAACATCACCGAAACGGTGGAGGAGCATTTTGGTAAGACCGGCGGGGTGGTGATCACCTTCCTCTACTTCTTTGCCATTTGCCCGCTGCTGTGGATTTACGGCGTCACCATTACCAACACCTTTATGACCTTCTGGGAAAACCAGCTCCAGATGCCCGCCCTGAACCGCGGCGTGGTGGCGCTATTCCTGCTGCTGCTGATGGCTTTTGTTATCTGGTTCGGTAAAGACCTGATGGTGAAAGTGATGAGCTACCTTGTGTTCCCGTTCATCGCCAGCCTGGTGTTGATTTCTCTCTCGCTGATCCCGTACTGGAACTCGGCGGTGATCGACCAGGTTAACCTGAGCGATATCGCCTTCACCGGTCATGACGGCATTCTGGTCACGGTGTGGCTGGGGATCTCCATCATGGTCTTCTCCTTCAACTTCTCGCCTATCGTCTCCTCGTTTGTGGTCTCCAAACGCGAAGAGTACGAACCAGAGTTCGGGAAAGAGTTTACCGAGCAGAAATGTTCCAAAATCATTGGTCGCGCCAGCCTGCTGATGGTGGCGGTGGTGATGTTCTTCGCCTTTAGCTGCCTGTTTACGCTCTCTCCGCAGAACATGGCGGACGCCAAAGCGCAGAACATTCCGGTGCTCTCTTACCTGGCGAACCACTTCGCGTCGATGTCAGGCAGTAAATCCACGTTCGCCACGGTGCTGGAATACGGCGCCTCCATCATCGCGCTGGTCGCTATCTTTAAATCCTTCTTCGGCCACTATCTGGGCACGCTGGAGGGGCTAAACGGTCTGATCCTCAAGTTCGGTTACAAGGGCGACAAGAAGAAAGTCTCCGTCGGCAAGCTGAACACCATCAGCATGGTCTTCATCATGGGCTCCACCTGGATTGTGGCCTACGCCAACCCGAACATCCTGGACCTTATTGAAGCCATGGGCGCGCCAATTATCGCCTCTCTGCTGTGCCTGCTGCCGATGTACGCCATCCGCAAGGCGCCTGCGCTGGCGAAATACAAAGGCCGGACCGAGAACATCTTCGTAACCGTGGTCGGCCTGCTGACCATTCTGAACATCGTGTACAAACTGTTTTAAACCAAAGCTCAGGAAGAGCGGAGCCATACCATGATTGAGTTTCCGGTAGTACTGGTCATTAACTGCGGATCGTCCTCTGTTAAGTTCTCGGTGCTGGACGCCGCAGGCTGCGATGCCCTGATGACGGGCATTGCGGACGGCATCAACACAGAAAAAGCCTTTATTTCCGTGAATGGGGGGGAGCCGGTCAGACTGGCTCACCAGGACTACGAAGGGGCGCTGGCCGCCATCGCCCTGGAGCTGGAGAAACGCAACCTGATGGGCAGCGTGGCCTTGATTGGCCATCGCATTGCCCACGGCGGCGACCTCTTCAGCGAGTCGACCCTGATCACGGAAGAGGTGATGGCGCAGATCCGCGAGGTCTCCCCGCTGGCGCCGCTGCATAACTACGCCAACCTGAGCGGCGTGGAAGCCGCCGGGCGCTTGTTCCCCGGCGTGCAGCAGGTGGCGGTATTTGATACCAGCTTCCACCAGACCATAGCGCCGCAGGCGTATCTGTACGGCTTGCCGTACCGCTATTTTGAAGAGCTGGGCGTGCGCCGCTACGGTTTCCACGGCACCTCTCACCGCTACGTGTCGGCGCAGGCGCACGCGCTGCTCGGGCTCTCTCCCGATGACAGCGGCCTGGTGATTGCCCATCTCGGCAACGGGGCGTCCATCTGCGCGGTGCGTAACGGCGTAAGCGTGGACACGTCCATGGGGATGACGCCGCTTGAAGGACTGGTGATGGGCACGCGCTGCGGCGACGTGGATTTTGGCGCGATGGCGTGGATTGCCCGGCAGACCGGCCAGTCGTTCGAGGATCTGGAGCGCGTGGTCAACAAAGAGTCCGGGCTGCTGGGGATCTCTGGCATCTCCTCCGATTTGCGCGCGCTGGAGAAAGCCTGGCATGACGGCAGCGAGCGGGCGCGGCTGGCAATAAAGACCTTCGTCCACCGGATTGCGCGACATATCGCCGGTCATGCCGCGTCCCTGCACCGTCTGGATGGCGTGGTGTTTACCGGCGGGATCGGTGAGAACTCCGTGCTTATCCGCGCGCTGGTGGTGGACCACCTGAAGGTGTTTGGCATCATCCTCGACGAGTCCAAAAATGCCCTGCCGGTCAGCGCGGGCGAGCGCGTGATCTCTACCGAGTCGTCCCGCGCGGCCTGCGCGGTGATCCCTACCAATGAAGAAAAAATGATCGCGCTGGACGCCCTCCGTCTTGGGAAGGTTACTCCGGCTGCGGCTTACGCCTGATAAAGCGAGAATCTGATGAAAGTAACAATCGATACGGGCGTCGCCCCTTACAGCGACGCATGGGCCGGGTTTCGCGGTGAAGAATGGAAAAACGCCATTAACGTGCGCGATTTTATTCAGCATAACTACACCCCTTATGAAGGCGATGAAGCTTTCCTCGCGCAGGCGACGCCAGCAACGACGGCGCTGTGGCAGAAGGTGATGGTCGGCATTCGTCAGGAGAATGCTACTCACGCTCCGGTGGATTTTGACACCAACATCGCCACTACCATTACCGCGCACGGGCCGGGCTATATTGATCAGGAGCTGGAGACGATCGTTGGCCTGCAAACCGACAAGCCGCTCAAGCGCGCCCTGCATCCGTACGGCGGGATCAACATGATCCGCAGCTCGTTCGAAGCCTACGGTCGCGAGATGGATCCGCAGTTTGAATATCTCTTCACAGACCTGCGCAAAACCCACAACCAGGGCGTGTTTGACGTTTACTCCCCGGAGATGATGCGCTGCCGCAAATCGGGGGTGCTGACCGGTCTGCCGGACGGCTACGGGCGCGGACGCATCATCGGCGACTACCGTCGCGTGGCGCTGTACGGCATCAGCTATCTGGTGCGCGAGCGTGAACTTCAGTTCGCCGATCTCCAGGGGAAACTGGAGCGCGGAGAAGATCTGGAGGCCACGATCCGCCTGCGCGAGGAGCTGGCGGAGCATAAACGTGCGTTGCTCCAGATCCAGCAGATGGCGGCGAACTATGGCTTTGATATTTCACGTCCGGCGATGAATGCGCAGGAAGCGGTGCAGTGGGTCTACTTTGCCTACCTTGCCGCAGTGAAATCCCAGAACGGCGGGGCGATGTCACTGGGGCGCACGGCCTCGTTCCTCGATATCTATATTGAACGCGACATGCAGGCAGGAAGGCTGAATGAGGTGCAGGCCCAGGAGCTGATCGACCACTTCATCATGAAGATCCGCATGGTACGCTTCCTGCGCACGCCGGAGTTCGACACGCTCTTCTCCGGCGATCCGATCTGGGCCACGGAAGTGATTGGCGGCATGGGGCTGGATGGCCGTACGCTGGTGACCAAAAACAGCTTCCGCTACCTGCATACCCTGCACACCATGGGGCCTGCGCCGGAGCCAAACCTGACGATCCTCTGGTCCGAACAACTGCCGATCGCGTTCAAGAAATACGCCGCGCAGGTGTCGATCGTCACCTCCTCGCTGCAATACGAGAACGACGATCTGATGCGCGCCGACTTCAACAGCGACGACTACGCCATTGCCTGCTGCGTCAGCCCGATGGTGATCGGCAAGCAGATGCAGTTCTTCGGCGCACGCGCCAACCTGGCGAAAACGCTGCTGTATGCAATCAACGGCGGGGTGGATGAGAAGCTGAAGATCCAGGTGGGGCCGAAAACCGAGCCGCTGCTGGATGAGGTACTGGATTACGACACCGTAATGGCGAGCCTCGATCACTTCATGGACTGGCTGGCGGTACAGTACATCAGCGCGCTGAATCTCATTCACTATATGCATGATAAATACAGCTACGAAGCCTCGCTGATGGCGCTGCACGACCGGGACGTCTACCGCACCATGGCCTGCGGCATTGCCGGGCTGTCGGTGGCGGCGGATTCCCTGTCGGCCATCAAATACGCCACGGTAAAACCGGTGCGCGACCACACTGGTCTGGCGGTGGATTTCGTCATCGAAGGCGACTATCCGCAGTACGGCAACAACGACGATCGCGTGGACAGTATCGCCTGCGATCTGGTTGAGCGCTTTATGAAGAAAATCCAGGCGCTGCCGACGTACCGCAACGCGGTACCGACGCAGTCGATCCTGACCATCACCTCCAACGTGGTTTACGGGCAGAAGACCGGCAACACGCCGGACGGACGTCGCGGCGGCACGCCGTTTGCGCCTGGCGCCAACCCGATGCACGGGCGCGACAGAAAAGGGGCGGTGGCGTCGTTAACCTCGGTCGCCAAGCTGCCGTTCACCTATGCCAAAGACGGGATCTCCTACACCTTCTCCATCGTGCCGCAGGCACTGGGCAAGGACGAGCCGGTGCGCAAAACCAACCTTGTCGGGCTGCTGGACGGATACTTCCACCACGAAGCGACCATTGAGGGCGGGCAACACCTGAACGTCAACGTGATGAACCGGGAGATGCTGCTGGATGCCATTGCCCATCCGGAGAACTATCCGAACCTGACGATCCGCGTTTCAGGTTATGCGGTGCGGTTTAATGCCCTGACGCGCGAGCAGCAGCAGGACGTGATTTCGAGGACGTTTACGCAGGCGATGTAATACAGGCTTCATCTTCAGCCTCCTCAAATGGGGAGGCCTTTAATTTTGTGAACGTCGTCAATTTTAGAAAACTTACTCTCCTTTCTGCTATCCCGAAGTAATATTATTCTCTCGCTTTAGAAAAACCATATAAAAGTTGTGACTTTTTTCTCCCGCGCTCCGGATATGATCTTCCCATATCAATAACTCACACCTGCACCCTCTGACTCGCAATCGCTGGCGATCGGAACCTTATAAAAACAACCAGTTACCCTACAAAATAAGCGAGTGCCCAATGAATATGGCAACAAACAGCAGTGTGATTGTGAGTGATTCCCCTGCGGCAAGGCGGGCGGGAATGAGCGAAAGCGAATGGCGAGAGGCGATCAAATTCGACAGCACCGATACGGGCTGGGTCATCATGAGTATCGGGATGGCTATCGGCGCGGGTATCGTTTTTCTTCCGGTGCAGGTCGGGTTAATGGGGCTGTGGGTGTTTTTACTCTCGTCGATAATTGGTTATCCGGCTATGTACCTGTTCCAGCGCCTGTTTATTAATACGCTGGCGGAATCACCGGAATGCAAAGATTACCCGAGCGTCATTAGCGGTTATTTAGGTAAAAACTGGGGCATCTTATTGGGTGCGCTTTATTTTGTGATGCTGGTGATCTGGATGTTTGTCTATTCCACGGCTATCACCAACGACAGCGCATCCTACCTACACACCTTCGGCGTAACCGACGGTTTGCTGTCGGAAAATCCGTTCTACGGCTTATTCCTGATCTGCATTCTGGTCGCCATTTCGTCGCGCGGTGAAAAACTGCTGTTTAAAGTCTCCAGCCTGATGGTGCTGACCAAATTATTTGTGGTGGCGGCGCTGGGGCTTTCGATGATTGGCCTCTGGCATTTAGCCAACGTCGGTATGCTGCCACCGATGGGCCTGCTGATTAAAAATGCCATTATTACGCTGCCTTTCACCTTAACCTCCATTCTGTTTATTCAGACATTAAGCCCGATGGTGATTTCCTATCGTTCACGGGAAAAATCCGTTGAGGTGGCGCGTCATAAAGCGCTGCGGGCAATGAATATCGCCTTTGGCGTGCTGTTTGTGACGGTCTTTTTCTACGCGGTCTCCTTTACGCTGGCGATGGGGCACGACGAGGCGGTAAAAGCCTACGAGCAGAATATTTCCGCCCTGGCAATCGCAGCACAGTTCATCAGCGGTGATGGTGCGGGCTGGGTCAAAATCGTCAGCGTGATCCTCAACATTTTTGCCGTGATGACCGCGTTCTTTGGCGTCTATCTCGGCTTTCGTGAGGCGACGCAGGGCATCGTGATGAACATCCTGCGCCGCAAAATGCCGGCGGAGAAAATCAATGAAAGCACCGTCCAGCGCGGGATTATGCTGTTCGCTATCCTGCTTGCCTGGAGCGCGATTGTGTTAAACGCGCCGGTGCTGAGCTTTACCTCCATCTGTAGCCCTATTTTCGGGATGGTGGGTTGCTTAATTCCGGCGTGGCTGGTCTACAAAGTGCCCGCACTTCATAAATATAAAGGCGTATCGCTGGTGATTATTGTGTTTACCGGGCTGCTGCTTTGTGTTTCTCCTTTCCTCGCCTTCTCATGAGGTTAAATAAGGTCGTAACGATGTCTGAGCAAATTAATCCTTTATGGAACCATTTTATTCGCGCTGTGCAGGAAGAGGTAAAGCCTGCGCTGGGCTGTACCGAACCCGTCTCGCTGGCGCTGGCGTGCGCGATGGCTGCCGGACAGCTTGACGGTGAGGTGACGCGTATCGAGGCGTGGGTATCGCCGAACCTGATGAAAAACGGGCTTGGCGTAACGGTGCCCGGCACCGGTATGGTCGGTTTACCCATCGCGGCCGCGCTGGGGGCGACAGGCGGTAATGCACACGCCGGGCTGGAGGTGTTGAAAGACGCGTCGGCCGAGGCGCTAACGCGCGCCAAAGCACTGCTGAACGCGGGTCTGGTGCAGGTGAAATTGCAGGAGCCGTGCGAGGAGATCCTCTATTCACGCGCCTGCGTTTACGTCGGTGAATCCTCGGCGATGGTGACCATCGCTGGCGGGCACACTCGCGTGGTGGAGGTAGTTTGTCAGGGCGAAACGCGCTTCAGGCTTGACGATTGTCAGAGCCAGAACAACGACGATCCGCTGGCGGTACTCTCGACCACCACGCTGTCGCAGATCCTTGAGTTTGTAGAGCAGGTGCCGTTCGACGCGATCCGCTTTATCCTCGATGCGGGGCGGCTGAACGATGCGCTCTCCCGCGAAGGTTTGCGTGGCAACTGGGGGCTGCATATTGGCGCGACGCTCAATAAACAGCGCGCACGCGGCTGGATGGCGCAGGATCTGGGTTCAGACATTATTATCCGCACCAGCGCAGCCTCGGATGCCCGCATGGGAGGCGCGACGCTGCCGGCGATGAGCAACTCGGGTTCCGGGAATCAGGGCATCACCGCCACCATGCCGGTAGTGGTGGTGGCTGAGCACGTTCAGGCCGATGACGAACGGCTGGCGCGGGCGCTGATGCTCTCGCATCTGTCGGCTATCTATATCCATTACCAGCTTCCGCGCTTGTCCGCGTTATGCGCGGCGACAACGGCCGGAATGGGGGCAGCGGCGGGGATGGCGTGGCTGATGGGCGGATCTTACCAGACCATTGCCATGGCGATCGGCAGTATGATCGGCGACGTGAGCGGGATGATCTGCGATGGGGCCTCTAACAGCTGCGCAATGAAGGTCTCGACCAGCGTCACCAGCGCCTGGAAAGCCGTGATGATGGCGCTGGATGATACTGCCGTGACGGGTAACGAGGGGATTGTGGCGCACGACGTGGAACAGTCTATCTCTAACCTGTGCGCCCTGGCGTGCCGCGCAATGCAGGCGACGGACCGGCAGATCATTGAAATTATGGCGAGTAAGGTGTTGTGATTTAATCCAACCCGTTACCCCTGACTCTAACCCTCTCCCATAGGGAGAGGGAACCGATCGAGCGAGGGGGCGTGTTGATCTTAAACCGGCAAATCAATCAGCAGCGCGCGCAGCGGCGTATCGGCAACCAGAGTGATATTCGCTTCGTCACGAATAAACGCCCCGTCACCGCAGGTGAGCGCTTCTTTCTCTTCCGTATGCGTGACCGCATGCACCGTTCCGTGAATGGACTGCAAATAGGCACGCGGGCCATGAAGCTGGAAGCTCGCCTGTTCACCTTTTTTCAGTTCGATATGGTGCAGCCACACCTGCTGGCGCAACTGCAAGCTGCCTTTGCTGCCGTCTGGCGAGGCAATCAGCTGCTGTTTACCGCCCTTCAGATCGATTTTTTGCACCAGCGGATTTTCCCGCTCCGGACAGGCATCCAGCCACAGCTGCATGCGGGTCAGCGTTTTATCTTTGCTGAGGTTATGCTCGCTGTAGCTAATACCTGGCTGCGTGGAAATTAACAGCGCCTCGCCAGCCTTTGCCTGGACATGATTGCCCTCGCTATCGCGGTATTCTGCCTCGCCTTCCAGGATCAGGTTCAGGATATCGACTTTAGGGTACGTGCGCGGCTGGAAGGACGCGCCCGGGGCGAGCACTTCCTGATTCAATACGCGCAGTGAAGCGTAACCGAGGAGTTTAGGGTCAAAGTAGTGTCCAAAGGAAAAGGTGTAGCGGGCCTGCAACCAACCGAAATCGGCTTGTCCGCACTGTTTCGCTGTTCTTGTCGTAATCATAAACTTGACCTCTCTTTACACTAAATCAATGGTAAAGGTATGGACGCTGCATTGTTAGCCAGATATTCTGCCTGGTATGTTCAAATTTCCTGAATGAGAACGAGATGGCTAAAGAGAGAGCATTGACGCTTGAGGCGCTTCGCGTCATGGACGCGATTGACAGGCGCGGCAGTTTTGCCGCGGCGGCAGATGAACTGGGGCGCGTTCCGTCTGCCCTGAGCTATACCATGCAAAAGCTGGAAGAGGAGCTGGATGTTGTGCTCTTTGACCGTTCCGGTCATCGAACAAAATTCACCAACGTTGGGCGGATGCTGCTGGAGCGCGGCCGCGTATTGCTGGAAGCGGCGGATAAGCTGACGACGGATGCCGAAGCGCTGGCCCGCGGCTGGGAAACCCATCTGACGCTGGTGACCGAAGCGCTGGTGCCCACCGAGGCGCTGTTCCCGCTGGTGGACAGACTGGCCGCGAAAGCCAATACCCAGTTGTCGATCATCACTGAGGTACTGGCCGGGGCGTGGGAGCGTCTTGAGACGGGCAGGGCGGATATCGTGATTGCGCCGGACATGCATTTCCGCTCATCGTCAGAAATCAATTCGCGCAAACTGTACAGCGTGATGAACGTCTACGTCGCCGCCCCGGATCACCCGATCCATCAGGAGCCGGAGCCGCTCTCTGAGGTCACGCGCGTGAAATACCGCGGTGTGGCGGTCGCGGATACCGCCCGAGAGCGCCCGGTGTTAACGGTACAGTTGCTGGATAAACAGCCGCGACTGACGGTAACGTCACTGGAAGATAAGCGACAGGCACTCCTGGCGGGGCTGGGCGTGGCGACTATGCCGTATCCGTTTGTCGAAAAGGACATTGCAGAAGGGCGGCTGCGCGTCGTCAGCCCGGAATACACCAGCGAAGTGGATATCATTATGGCGTGGCGTCGCGACAGCATGGGCGAAGCCAAATCGTGGTGTTTGCGTGAAATTCCAAAGCTCTTTGCCCACCACAACAAATAAGCGTAGGCCCGGTAAGCGTAAGCGCCACCGGGCAGAATTTACGCGCTTGCCTTAGGATCCGGACCAAAGCGGTTTTCGCCCGGCGTCCCGCTCTGACAGTTGAAAATCAAAATCACGATCCAGCCGATAAGCGGGATCAACAGCAACAGCAGCCACCACGCCGAACGATCTGTGTCGTGGAGACGACGAAACAGTACGGCCCATGAAGGCAGCAGAACTAACACACCATAAATGGTGGTGAGAATGCCTTCACCCCCCTCGCGTTCCCAGCCGAGGATCTTGTCCACAATGCCCAGCACCATAATCAGGACGAAGTTCACCAGAACGAACATCCAGTACTCTTTACGGCGGGCACGGCCACCAAATCCAACGTAGTTGCGCAGTACCTTTAAATACCAGTCCATTTTTCCTTGCCTCTTAATCAGTCAATCACTTGTTTTCTAAGCGATCGAGGTAAGGATAGATGTATGCTGTGAATTAAAAAAGGGAATCAATCGATTCCCTAAATAATTATCCGAAACGCACGTCGCGCCCGTGCGGTTCATCCAGGTCCTGCCACGGGCCAATGGAGATAATGCCCGTTGGGTTGATGGTCTTATGACTGCGGAAATAGTGGGTGCGAATATGGTCAAAATTGACCGTCTCCGCAATCCCCGGCATCTGATAGATGTCGCGCAGGAAACCGTGCAGGTTCAGGTAATCACTGATGCGATGCTTGTCGCACTTGAAGTGGGTGACATATACCGGATCAAAGCGGATCAGCGTCGTCCACAGGCGGATGTCTGCTTCGGTGAGGCGATCGCCCGCTAAATAACGATGCTGGCCGAGGATCTGCTCCAGGCGCTCCAGGGATCCAAACACGTTGCCGACCGCTTCGTCGTACGCTTCCTGACTGGTGGCAAAGCCCGCTTTGTAGACGCCGTTGTTGACGTTGTCGTAGATCCAGCCGTTCAGCTCGTCAATTTTCTCGCGCAGCTCAACCGGGTAGTAATCCCCGGCGCGTGCACCGTGAGCGTCAAACGCGGTATTGAACATGCGAATGATTTCAGCGGATTCATTGCTGACGATCGTCTGGTTTTTCTTGTCCCACAGCACAGGCACCGTTACGCGTCCGGTGTAGTGCGGATCGGCGCGCAGATAGAGCTGATACAGGAAATCGTGATGATAAAGCTCATCACCCGTCGCGGCCGGGAAGCCACTGTCGAACGTCCAGCCATTTTCCAGCATCAGCGGGTTGACCACCGAAACCGGAATTAACGATTCGAGACCTTTAAGTTTGCGCACAATCAGCGTGCGGTGCGCCCACGGACAGGCGAGAGAAACATACAGATGATAACGATCTTTTTCCGCCGCAAAGCCCCCTTCGCCACTCGGGCCGGGTGCGCCGTCGGCGGTCAGCCAGTTACGGAAGGCCGAAACAGAGCGCTTAAAGCGTCCACCGGTGGATTTGGTGTCATACCAGACATCCTGCCAGACGCCGTCTACGAGTTGTCCCATTTTTTACTCCTCCGTCAGATAGCAAAAGCGAGGAGATGTCTCCTCGCTTTGAATGTAATCAGTATAGCCTGCTTACCACTTCTTATTCAGAAGACGGTCGATGCTGTAGGCGCCCGGACCCGTGATAGCCAGCAGCAGGAAGCCGCCCGCGATGGTCAGGTTTTTCATGAACATCAGGGAGTTCACGCCTTCCGCAAAGTTGCTGTGGAAGATGAACGCGGTCAGCAGGGTAAAGCCTGCGGTGAACAGCGCCGTAGTGCGGGTCAGGAAACCGAACAGCACTGCCAGGCCGCCGCCGAACTCAAGCAGAATGGTCAGTGGCAGCAGGAACCCCGGCACGCCCATCGCTTCCATATACTGCTGAGTGCCCGCATAGCCGGTAATTTTGCCCCAGCCTGCGGTGATGAACAGAACAGGCATCAGAATACGCGCTACCAGTACACCAACATCTTCTAATTTTTTCATTTTACTCTCCAGGAAACCACATCAGCGGCTAAACGTTATTTGCTTGCAAATTCGGGTAGATACCGCGTCTTTGCTGTCGATGGAGAGGGGTGTAAACGGGGCGGATGGCAAATGTTAGCAAGGAAAACTGTTAATCTTCTTCAAAGATATTGAGTAAGGGAGGGGGTTTTGCCGGGTAGCGGCTACGCCTTACCCGGCCTACACGCAATCGTAGGCCGGGTAAGCGCAGCGTCACCCGGCAAGAAGGCTAGCGCAACTGCTGTTGTCGCAGCGTGGTTTTCACCAGCCGCCAGGCGCTCCAGGCGCCAAAGCCGCGGCGTGCCCAGCGGATCAGCATGTTAGGATGCCGAACCGACCAGATCGCCATCACGCTGCTGCCGACCAGCGCCCATGAGCGCAGGCTCAGGACCGTGTTCCAGCCGCGGTCAAACCGATGCGTGGCTTCAACCCAGTCTCGACGGCTGGCAGACAAATCCAGCCGCTGCTGCTGGATTTGGCTCAACAGATACGCTTTCCGCTTTTGACGTTCGGCTTTGTCGCTCACGACTTATCATCCTCCAGCAGGGCGCGGTCGTTGGCCAGCTCCTGGCGCGTATGGCGCAGGAAGGTCGACGTGCGCGCTTTATGCAGGGTCCAGATACCGCCTATCAGCGCCGCCACCAGCAGAACCACGGTAGTCGCAATCATCGCGTTCAGACGATACTGTGGATCGATAGCCCAGATGATTAACACCATCAGGCTCATCAGACCAAACGCGGCAAAGAGCATCGTAAGCCCAAGCATGAGCAGCATCTGGAAGAGGTTGGCTTTCTCCTCTTCCAGCTCCACTACCGCAAGCCGGACGCGCGTTTCGGCAATCCCGACCAGCGTCGTAAGAATACGCTGGCCGATGCCGAGGACGTTTTTAGCAGGCCCTTGTGCGTGACGTGGATCTTCCATAATCAACGACGCGTCAGCAGGACACCCAGCACCACACCCACTGCGGCGCCAATACCTACACCCGTCCATGGATTATCACGTACATATTCGTCTGCGCGCGCTGCCGCTTCGCGGGTTTGTTTCGCCAGCGCGTCACCGGTTTCGCCCAGACGGTAACGGCTCTCTTTCAGTGCCTGCTCCGCTTTGCTGCGCAGTTTACTTACTTCTTCTTTTGATTTATCCGCAGAAGAGTTCAGCACCTCTTCCAGGGTGTCCGCCAGGGATTTCAGTTCAGCGCGCAGATTTTCTGAAGTTGTATCTTTTGACATGATTCTCTCCTGTTGAGATTTCCGTTAACTCAATAATCGCGAGCTTCCAGCGCTTTCAGTTCGTCCTGCGCCTCTTGCAACTTCCTCTCGCGCTTGGCAATTTTTTCCGCATCACCTTTCTCTTTCGCTTCCTGTAGGTCTTGACGGCGCTCGGCTATCTCGTCCTTCTGTTCAGCGATTTTTTCCTGATGATCGGCACGCAGCTTGCTGTCCGTACAGTTGTCTTTCACTTCGCTCAACGCTTTTTTCAGCCCGTCGATCCGGTGCTGATTGTTATGCTTTTCGGCATAACTGATTTCGCGTTGGATATCCTGTTCTTTCTCCTGACAAAGAGACATAGCGAAGGAAGCTGTGCTTAAAGAAAAAAGGGCCAGAGCCAGAGTGATGCGGTATTTCATTATAGAAACCTTCCATTGTGTTACGGCGTAAACCGTGTTCCAGAACTATGCGGAGAACATCTGAGGGGTGCTCCGCGTACTTAAGCATAGTAAGTAAACGGGAGTTTCACCAAAGTAGGTGAAAATATTCGGAATCTTAGTCGTTAACCAAATCGATGCGACGTGTCGCGTAACCGTGACATCCAGGAGGCTACGTGGCTGTCATCATCCTGTTGCGCAATGATGTAACCCTGCGGCAGCGTGCGGTCCAGCACGGCTTTCGCCGCGGCGCTTTGCGCACTGGAGTCAAATTTTATCAGCAGCACATCGTCTTGCGGCGTGATGCTCTTAAAGCGGATCCCGTTTGCGTCCAGATGATGCCAGATGGAAAAACCATCCGGCACGCTGGTTCCCTGGCTCACAGGACGGATAGCCAGCGTCGACTCCTGATGCTGTAGCGCAGACCACAGCAGGATAAGAGCGCTGAACATCATCAGCGCGACGATAGCGTAAGAGAAGCGGCGCAGCGCGAGCGGGGAGATGACCATCGTTAACCCCTGGCTCCGTATTTCTTCTTCCACAGTACGACCAGGGACCCGACCAGGCCAAACACCAGCAGAACGACGGGCAGCAGCATCAGGCAAGACATCAGCTGATCTTCATATTTCATAAAGACCGGCGTTTTACCCAGCGCGTAGCCGAGCGTGGTCAGGATCAGCACCCACAGCAAGCCGCTCATCCAGTTAAAGAACTGGAAGCGCGTACTGCTCAGGCCGGACAAGCCCGCAATGGTGGGCAGCAGGGTGCGTACGAATGCGATAAAGCGGCCGATCAGTAAGGCGGAAAGCCCATGCTTATGGAAAAGGTGGTGCGCTCGCTGGTGGTAATGGGCCGGAAGGTGCGAAAGCCAGTTCTGAACGATTCGCGTGTTACCCAGCCATCGCCCCTGAATGTAACTCACCCAGCAGCCCAGGCTGGCGGCAATGGTCAAAAGCAGGACCGTTTGCGGGAAAGCCATCGCCCCTTTTGCACAGAGCACCCCGACCAGCACCAGCAGGCTGTCGCCGGGTAAAAAGGCAGCAGGCAGCAGACCGTTCTCAAGGAACAGGATCATAAATAACACAAAGTAGAGCATGCCAATCATGGACGGGTTGGCCAGCGTTTCGAAATCCTGAGCCCAGAGGGCGTTCAGTAGTTGGGTCAAAAGTTCCATTCAGTGTTCCTGGAAATCGGTTAACGTCACGCCTGTCATTCGGGAAAACAGCACGGCGACATTGTTATGATTTCATTATGGTCGCTCGCGGACACATTGATGTGTGGCCAACACTGTTCCCTGTTAATTGGCTGGTTAGCAAGCACTAACTTACAAAATAACGAAGTGAATCCAATTGTAACAAAGCCCGACGTTCTGCGTCACAGAATTTGAGGGGAAACACGATTTTGGCGTAAGCCACGGAGGGGAGCGAGAAATTTTACAAAGGCTGACACTATAGAGGTTTTCTTACCCTGTCTGGCCGGAAGGCGCGGCGGTGCGCCTGCCAGCAGTTCGGGGAGTTATTTTGCGAGATTGGTCGCGGTATCGAGGTGAACGACCGGATTATCGGCAAAAAGATAGCGGTCAGCGTTAAATTCAAAGTCATCACTTGTTTCATTAAACAGCATCTGTTTGGTGTTCTCCAGGTGCTGCCACATTGCCAGTTTCGCCGCATGCGGATCTTTACGAATCAGAGCCTTAAGAATCTGGTCGTGGTCGTCACACCAGTTGTCTACCGTGCGGGAATCAATGTGATCGTGCAATTTCTTCCAGTACGGGTTGTGAACGCGCTGAGTCCACATTTTTTCAACGATTGCCGCCAGCGCCGTGTTCTGAGTCGCAAGGGCGACCTGGACGTGGAATTGCAGGTCCCATTCGGAATCGCGGAAACATTTTTCTTTACGCGCATGATCCTGGATTTCCATCAGCTTCATGATGTCCTGCTTGGTCACCTGCGTCGCAGCAAATTCCGCAATGTTGCTTTCAATCAGCTGGCGAGCCTGGAGAAGCTCAAACGGACCGTAGCTGGCAAACTCCAGACTTTCGTCCGGGGTGGGGGAGTGTTTCGCCTGGCTGGAAATCACATGAATGCCGGAACCTTTGCGTACCTCAACATATCCTTCCACTTCCAGCATGATGATGGCTTCGCGGACCACCGTACGGCTGACGCTTTTTTCATCCGCAATGAAACGCTCAGCGGGAAGTTTATCACCGACAAGATAGACCCCTTGCTCGATGCGATCTTTCAGCTCGGCGGCAAGTTGTTGATATAAACGACGTGATTCGGTGATTTCCATATGCGCTCCAGGCAGGGTACGGCGAATGATTTGTTATACCACTTTTGCGTGCCACTCTCCAGATTTCGCCATGAAAAAAGCCGCCCGGAGGCGGCTTTTGAGAAGATTTTGCCGGGTGCGCTTCGCTTGCGCGGGCCTATGGGTTTTGTAGGCCGGGTAAGGCGTAGCCGCCACCCGGCACAACAACGCTAACTCTGCGTCGCCGGTCCCCCAAGGGACTCTTTCGCCAGTTCATCGGCGGATTTGCTCTTCAGCACCGTCCAGATAACCACCGCACCCATCAGGTCGAAGATAGCCAGTACCGCGAACAGCGGGCTAAAGCCAATGGTATCTGCCAGCGCGCCGACCACCAGCGCAAACAGGGTACTTGCGGTCCAGGCGGCCATCCCGGTCAGGCCGTTGGCGGTAGCGACTTCGTTACGACCAAACACGTCGGACGAGAGCGTAATAAGCGCACCGGAAAGAGACTGGTGAGCAAAGCCCCCGATACACAGCAGGGCGATAGCCACGTAAGGGCTGGTGAACAGGCCGATCATGCCCGGGCCGATCATCAGCAGGGCGCCCATGGTGACCACCATCTTACGGGACACAATCAGGTTCACGCCAAACCAGCGCTGGAACAGCGGTGGCAGGTAGCCGCCGACGATACAGCCCAGGTCTGCAAACAGCATTGGCATCCAGGCGAACATCGCGATCTCTTTCAGGTTAAAGCCGTAAACTTTAAACATGAACAGCGGGATCCAGGCGTTAAACGTACCCCAGGCCGGTTCTGCCAGGAAGCGTGGCAGAGCGATACCCCAGAACTGACGGGTGCCCAGGATCTGCCAGACGGACATCTTTTTGCCGTTGTCTGTCTGATGCTGGGATTCCTGACCATTAATAATGTAGTCACGTTCTTCGTCAGACAGCTTTTTCTGGTCGCGCGGGTGTTTATAGAAGATCAGCCACGCCATGGCCCAGGCAAAGCTCAGCACACCGGAGATGATGAACGCCATCTGCCAGCTGTGCATCACAATCGCCCACACCACCAGTGGCGGAGCAATCATCGCCCCGATGGAGGAGCCCACGTTGAAGTAACCGACAGCGATTGAACGCTCTTTTGCCGGGAACCATTCAGAGCTGGCTTTCAGACCCGCGGGGATCATCGCTGCTTCGGCAGCACCTACCGCACCACGCGCCAGCGCCAGTCCGCCCCAGCTGCCGGCCAGCGCGGTCGCCCCACAGAAGACGGCCCAGGCTACAGCGAAGAAGGCATAACCAATTTTTGTACCCAGAATATCAAGAACATAACCTGCAACAGGCTGCATTACGGTGTAAGCGGCAGAGTAAGCCGCAATGATGTAAGAGTATTGCTGCGTGGAGATATGTAACTCTTCCATCAACGTTGGCGCCGCTGCTGCCACGGTGTTACGTGTCAGGTAGCCCAGCACGGTGCCGAGCGTCACCAGTGCGATCATGTACCAACGTAACCCTTTAATTTTACGCATGTAAAACCTCATCGTTATGTTATTTCCGTGTCGGGACACGGCAACAACTCAACCGTTGCCGGGAGTTGTTCTGTAACGGGAGGGGCGTAACCGGGAACCTGTCCCGGAACGGCCCGAACCTTGCCATAAGTAATCGTGCTAAGTCGGCTTCCGTACCGTTAAATCCGATGTCTCAAACACCGGTAATGCATTCCGTCGGCTTATAGTTTGCGACGGCGAAAAGATAACTTGTCATACAACTTTAAAAGGTGAGTGACATCACAAAAGTGTGAATCTTTGTAGGGACATTATGCGGCGCGCGCAAAGCCAGAACTGGCGCGGTCTGCGAGAGGGTTTACCCCTTTGAGGGTAATTTATTTGTCGACGTTTATTGATCTAACTCACGAAAAAAACGTCGGACTCTGGAAATTGGTGTGATAACTTTGCAGCATCTGAACATAAGCTTTCTGACGCTCCCGTAATGAGGAAGACGATAATGACACCGTTTATGACCGACGATTTTCTGCTAGATACCGAATTTGCTCGCCGCCTGTACCACGACTACGCAAAAGACCAGCCGATTTTCGACTACCACTGCCATTTACCGCCGCAGCAGGTTGCCGAAAATTACCGTTTCAAAAACCTGTATGATATCTGGCTGAAGGGTGACCACTATAAGTGGCGCGCAATGCGCACCAACGGCGTGGCCGAGCGCCTGTGTACCGGCGACGCGACCGATCGCGAGAAGTTTGACGCCTGGGCCGCTACCGTTCCTCACACCATCGGTAACCCGTTATACCACTGGACGCACCTCGAACTGCGTCGTCCGTTTGGTATCACCGGCAAGCTGCTCTCTCCCGCCACGGCGGATGAAATCTGGGATCAGTGCAACGAACTGCTGGCGCAGGATAGCTTCTCGGCGCGCGGCATCATGCAGCAGATGAACGTGAAGATGGTGGGCACCACCGACGATCCGGTCGACTCTCTGGAACATCACGCGGTTGTCGCGAAGGACAGCACGTTTGACATCAAAGTGCTGCCAAGCTGGCGCCCGGATAAAGCCTTCAACATCGAGCTGCCGACCTTTAACGACTACATGGCGAAGCTGGCGGAAGTTTCGGATACCGACATTCGTCGCTTTGGCGATCTGCAAACCGCGCTGACCAAACGTCTGGATCACTTTGCCGCACACGGCTGTAAAGTGTCTGACCACGCGCTGGACGTAGTGCTGTTCGCGGAATCCAGTGAAGCTGAGCTGGACAGTATTCTGGCGCGTCGTCTCTCCGGCGAAGCCCTGAGCGAGCACGAAGTGGCGCAGTTTAAAACCGCGGTGCTGGTGTTCCTCGGTGCGGAATATGCCCGTCGCGGCTGGGTTCAGCAGTATCACATCGGCGCGCTGCGTAATAACAACCAGCGTCAGTTCAAACTGCTGGGCGCGGACGTAGGCTTTGACTCCATCAACGACCGTCCGATGGCGGAAGAGCTGTCAAAACTGCTGAGCAAACAGAACGAGCAAAACCTGCTGCCAAAAACCATTCTGTACTGCCTGAACCCGCGCGATAACGAAGTGCTGGGCACTATGATCGGCAACTTCCAGGGCGAAGGGATGCCGGGCAAGATGCAGTTCGGTTCCGGCTGGTGGTTTAACGATCAGAAAGACGGCATGGAGCGTCAGATGACGCAGCTGGCGCAGCTCGGCCTGCTGAGCCGCTTCGTTGGCATGCTGACCGACAGCCGCAGTTTCCTCTCCTATACCCGCCATGAATATTTCCGCCGCATTCTGTGCCAGATGATTGGCCGCTGGGTGCACGCGGGCGAAGCGCCAGCGGATATCCAGCTGCTGGGCGAAATGGTGAGAAACATCTGCTTTAACAATGCGCGTGACTACTTCGCCATTGAACTGAACTAAGGCCGTTTGAGGTTGATATGCAATACATCAAAATCCATTCGCTGGATAACGTTGCCGTCGCGCTGGCCGATTTAGCCGAAGGGACGGAAGTGACCTTCGACAACCAGTCGGTGACGTTACGCCAGGCCATTGGACGTGGACATAAGTTTGCCCTGATCCCCATCGCGAAAGGGGAGAACGTGGTGAAGTACGGTTTGCCCATCGGTCATGCGCTGGCGGATATTGCGCCGGGTGAATACATTCATTCCCATAATACCCGCACCAATCTCAGCGATCTGGACGAGTACAGCTATCAACCTGACTTCCAGGCAGAAGAAGGACAGGCGGCCGATCGTGAGGTGCAGATCTACCGCCGCGCCAGCGGGGAGGTGGGGATCCGCAATGAACTGTGGATCCTCCCGACCGTCGGCTGCGTGAACGGGATCGCGCGTCAAATTCAGACGCGTTTCCTGAAAGAGACCAACAATGCTGAAGGCACCGACGGCGTGCATCTGTTCAGCCATACCTACGGTTGTTCCCAGCTGGGCGACGACCACATCAATACCCGCACCATGCTGCAAAATATGGTGCGCCACCCGAACGCGGGGGCGGTGCTGGTGATTGGCCTCGGCTGTGAAAACAATCAGGTCGACGCCTTCCGCGACACGCTGGGCGAGTTCGATCCTGAGCGCGTGCACTTTATGGTGTGTCAGCACCAGGACGACGAAGTGGAAGCGGGCGTTGAACAGCTGCACCAGCTGTATGAGGTGATGCGTCACGACAAGCGCGAGCCGGGCAAGCTGAGTGAACTGAAGTTTGGCCTGGAGTGCGGCGGATCTGACGGGCTTTCCGGCATTACCGCTAACCCGATGCTGGGCCGCTTCTCAGATTACGTGATTGCCAACGGTGGCACGACAGTGCTGACCGAAGTGCCGGAGATGTTCGGCGCAGAGCGCATTCTGATGAGCCACTGCCGCGACGAAGAGACCTTTGAGAAGACCGTCACCATGGTCAACGATTTCAAACAGTACTTCATCGCCCATAACCAGCCGATTTATGAGAACCCGTCGCCGGGTAACAAGGCGGGCGGGATCACCACGCTGGAAGAGAAATCCCTGGGCTGCACCCAGAAAGCGGGCGCCAGCCAGGTAGTGGACGTGCTGCGCTACGGTGAACGGCTGAAAACGCACGGTCTGAACCTGCTGAGCGCACCGGGCAACGATGCGGTCGCCACCAGTGCGCTGGCGGGAGCGGGCTGTCACATGGTGCTGTTCAGTACCGGGCGCGGCACGCCGTACGGCGGATTTGTGCCAACGGTGAAAATCGCCACTAACAGCGAGCTGGCGGCGAAGAAAAAACACTGGATCGACTTTGATGCCGGCCAGCTGATCCACGGCAAAGCGATGCCGCAGCTGCTGAGCGAATTCGTGGACACGATTGTGGAATTTGCCAGCGGCAGGCAGACCTGCAACGAGAAGAACGACTTCCGCGAGCTGGCGATCTTTAAGAGTGGTGTGACGCTATAAGTGCTTTGTCGGGTGGCGCTAGCGCTTACCCGACCTACTAAATCCTGTAGGCCCGGTAAGGCGTAGCCGCCACCGGGCTTGTCTTTTTAACTGCGCAGGGCGTTCTTCGCTAAACGTGCATCTTCCGCCTGACAGGCCGCTGCGGTAAACAGCACGTCGGTAGAGGAGTTCAGCGCGGTTTCGCAGGAATCCTGCAATACGCCGATAATGAAGCCGACCGCGACAACCTGCATGGCAATCTCGTTCGGAATACCGAACATGTTACAGGCCAGCGGGATCAGCAGCAGCGAGCCGCCCGCCACACCGGAGGCGCCACAGGCACACAGTGATGCAACGACGCTCAGCAGCAGCGCGGTCGGCAGATCCACCGGAATGCCCAGCGTATGCACCGCCGCCAGCGTCAGCACGGTGATGGTGATCGCCGCACCTGCCATGTTCACGGTTGCACCCAGAGGAATCGACACCGAATAGGTATCGCGATCCAGATTCAGCTTCTCCGCCAGCGCCATGTTGACCGGAATGTTTGCCGCCGAGCTGCGGGTGAAGAAGGCATACACGCCGCTTTCACGCAGGCAGGTCAGCACCAGCGGATACGGGTTGCGGCGGATCTGCCAGAACACCAGCAGCGGGTTGATCACCAGCGCCACCAGCAGCATACAGCCGACCAGGACGACCAGCAGCTGCGCGTAGCCCCACAGTGCATCGAAACCGGTGGTGGCCAGCGTCGAAGAAACCAGACCAAAGATCCCGACTGGCGCAAAGCGAATCACCAGCTTCACCATAAAGGTCACGGCGTTGGACAAATCGTTGACCAGGTTTTTCGTGGTCTCGTTGCCGTGACGCAGCGCGAAGCCCAGACCAATCGCCCAGACCAGGATGCCAATGTAGTTTCCGCTCATCAGTGCGGTGATGGGGTTAGAGACCATGCTCATCAGCAGGCCGCGAAGGACTTCCACAATCCCGGACGGCGGGGTGATATCACCGGCCGCGCTGGTCAGGTGCAGCGTGGACGGGAACAGGAAGCTAAACACCACGGCCGTTAAGGCAGCAGAGAAGGTTCCCAGCAGATACAGGAACAGAATAGGGCGAATGTTGGTTTTTTGTCCGTGCTGGTGGTTGGCAATCGACGCCATCACCAGCATCAGCACCAGTACCGGGGCGACGGCCTTCAGTGCGCCAACGAAAAGGGTGCCGAGCAGCCCCGTGGCCTCCGCGGCAGGTTTTGACACCATCGCCAGCAGAATACCCAGTACCAACCCGACCAGAATTTGTTTTACAAGACTGCCCTGCGCCAGGCGCGCGAACAGACCGCGTGATTGTGTGCTCATACGTTATTCCTGAGTGAAATTGCGTTCCATCCTGGATGTGCTCTAAGTCACATTTGTGTCCGGATGTAAGTATTTGTTTGCCTGGTTGAGTATCAGGGAAAGCAGCGAAAGGCGGAAGCGTAAAATGCTGGATTTTACGTGTTGTGTCATGTTTTTTAACTATTGGTTAACGAAAGTGCCGGGTGGCGCTGCGCTTACCCGGCCTACATTGCATTTCCCCCTCTCCCTGTGGGAGAGGGTTGGGGTGAGGGCATCAGCCCGCACCGAACGTTGCACTAAGCCTGCTGCTTCTTATCGTGCTGGCGGTTAACCCAGGTATTGATAATCAGCGTCACCAGCAGAATGCCAAACACCACGCCGAGCGAAATGGCGATCGGAATATGGTAGAAATCGACGATCAGCATCTTGATACCGATAAACACCAGAATCACCGACAGACCGTACTTCAGCATTGAGAAGCGCTCTGCCGCACCCGCCAGCAGGAAGTACATCGCACGCAGGCCGAGGATGGCGAACAGGTTAGAAGTCAGCACGATGAACGGGTCGGTAGTGACCGCAAAGATAGCCGGGATACTGTCCACCGCGAAAATCACGTCGCTCAGTTCGACCAGAATCAGCACCAGCAGCAGCGGGGTGGCGAACAGCAGGCCGTTCTTACGCACGAAGAAATGCTCGCTCTCGATCTTGTCCGTCATGCGCAGATGACCCCGGATCCACTTCACCAGCGGCTTATCACCGATCCCGGTATCGTCTTCTTTCGCCAGCGCCATTTTTACCCCGGTGAACAGCAGGAACGCGCCAAATACATATAGCAGCCATTCGAACTGGGTAATTAGCCAGCTACCGGCGAAGATCATGATGGTACGCAGGACAATAGCGCCCAGCACGCCGTACACCAGCACGCGGCGTTGCAGAGCCGCAGGCACGGCGAAGTAGCTGAACAGCATCAGCCAGACGAAGACGTTATCAACCGCCAGCGCTTTTTCAATCAGATAGCCGGTGAGGAAGGCGAGTGCCTGAGGATCGGCCACCGCGCGGCCTTCGGTTGAGGCCAGATACCACCAGAAGGCGGCGCAGAAGAGGAGTGAGAGGGTAACCCATACCAGCGACCAGACGGCGGCTTGCTTGACGCTCATGCCGTGCTCGCCGCGACGACCCTGCAAAAAGAGGTCGATTGCCAGCATGATGAGCACGACAACCGCGAATCCGCCCCACAGCATTGGAGTGCCGACAGAATGCATACTATTTTCCTTACACATAAAAAACAAAAACGGCCATGGTCAGAAGACGATAGCCGTTAGCTTTTTATGCATAGACCTCGCCTTCCGGCAAGGTCTCACTTACAACCACGAAGGTTGCCCGGCGACCGGATGCGGTTTTGCACGCATCGTAATGACGATCCACCGACGAAGAAGTTACTCCCCTTTGCAGGTAACAAATTATGTCAGACCATCGGTTTCGTCAATGGTCTGCACGATTTCATTACACAGTTTTACGCGACGGCTTCCACATTCACGCCGTCTGCGGGGAAGATCACGCCAGTCTGTCGGCGGATCTCCGTTTGCAGCTTCGCCGTGGTGCGGCTGATCGCCAGCCCCGGGTGGTTCACTTCGTTGTCTTCTACCAGACGGGCGAAGACCTCTGCCTCATAGAGCATAGTGTTAATATGCTGAGGCTGCGTCAGCTCCTGCGCTTTGCCGCCGCGGGGAACGATGCTTAGCTTCTGGCATTCGGAGATTTTTTCGATCACCAGCGAGCCGTCTTCGCCCTGAATTTCGCTTGGCAGTACGGAGTCACTGACCTTCGAGTGCTGCAACGTCACGCTAAAATCACCGTAGTCCAGCACCACAACGCCGTGTGCATCCACGCCGCTTTCCAGCAGGCTGGCAGTGGCGGTTACGCCGTGCGGTTCACCCCACAGGGCGACCGCAGAGGCCAGGCAGTAAAAACCGATATCCATAATCGAGCCATTCGAGAATGCCGGGTTAAAGGTGTTCGGGTTTTCGCCGTCCAGGTAGCGCTGGTAGCGCGAGGAATACTGGCAGTAGTTGATAAAGGCTTTACGCACTTTGCCAATTTTCGGCAGCGATTGCTGCAACAGCAGGAAGTTCGGTAGGCTGGCGGTTTTGAACGCTTCAAACAGTACCACCTGGTTTTCGCGGGCAAGCGCAATGGCGGCTTCCACTTCCTCAATATTCGAGGCGAGCGGCTTCTCGCAGATCACATGCTTTTTGTGGCTGAGGAACAGCTTCGTTTGCGGGAAGTGCAGAGAATTCGGGCTGGCGATATAGACCGCGTCAATGGCGTCGCTTTGCGCCATCTCATCGAGCGAGGTGAACAGATGTTCAACCAGGTAGTCATTCGCAAAACTCTGCGCCTGCTCAAGGCTGCGGGAATAGACTGCGGTGAGCTTATATTTGCCGGTTTCGTGGGCGGCGTCGACGAACTGGCGCGTGATCCAGTTCGTACCGATGACTGCGAAACGTATCATAAACGTTTACGTACTCCGTAGCAGGGAACCTAAAGCCACTGTAGCACGTCATCATGACATTTCGCGTGCGCTACTGCGCATTACTCTTTAACGATAAATGCGTCAGCCACAAACGGGTATCAAACTCCAGCTGGTGGTACTGCGGCTCCATATGGCAGCACAGTGAGTAGAACGCTTTGTCGTGCTCTTTCTCTTTCAGGTGCGCCAGCTCGTGCACCACGATCATCCGCAGAAAGGCTTCCGGCGCATTGCGAAAGACGGTCGCGACGCGGATCTCCGCTTTGGCCTTCAGCTTGCCGCCCTGTACGCGGGAGATGGCGGTATGCAGGCCGAGCGCGTTTTTCAGCACGTGGATCTTATTGTCGTACATCACCTTGTTGATCGGCGGAGCGCTCTTAAGATACTGGTTTTTCAGATCCTGCGTATACTGCCAGAGGGCTTTGTCAGTCGCGAAATCATGCGTGCCCGGGTAGCGTTTTTCCAGCACCGCGCCGAGCTTTCCCGCGGCAATCAGGTCACGAACCTGGGAAAGTAAATGCTCCGGATAGCCCTGGAGATAAGTCAGCTGGTTCATCAAAACCCCAAAATAGTGTGAAAACGGGTATACTCACGCACCCTTTTCAGGGATACGCCAAATTTTACCATTCAGGAGGGCCGATGAGCCACTTAGACAACGGTTTCCGTTCACTCAACCTTAAACGTTTCCCGGAAACGGACGACGTTAACCCGCTTCAGGCGTGGGAAGCGGCGGATGAATATCTGCTGCAACAGTTGGATGGGACTGAAATCAGCGGCCCGGTTCTGATCCTGAATGACGCGTTTGGCGCGCTGGCCTGCGCGCTGGCGGAACATGCGCCTTACAGTATCGGCGATTCTTACTTAAGCGAGCTGGCGACGCGTGAAAACCTGCGTCACAACGATATCGACGAATCCAGCGTGAAGTTCCTCGACAGCACCGCGGACTACCCGCAGGCGCCGGGCGTGGTGCTGATTAAAGTGCCCAAAACCATGGCGCTGCTGGAGCAGCAGCTTCGCGCGCTGCGTAAGGTCGTGACGCCGGATACGCGTATTATCGCGGGTGCCAAAGCGCGCGATATTCACACCTCGACGCTGGAATTGTTCGAGAAAGTGCTCGGCCCAACCACCACTACGCTTGCCTGGAAAAAAGCGCGCCTGATCAACTGTACCTTCAGCGCACCGGCGCTGGCCGACGCGCCGGAGACGCTGAGCTGGAAGCTGGAAGGCACCGACTGGACCATCCACAACCACGCGAACGTTTTCTCCCGTACCGGTCTGGATATCGGCGCACGCTTCTTTATGGAACATCTGCCGGAAAACCTGGAAGGGGAAATCGTTGATCTCGGCTGCGGTAATGGCGTGATTGGCCTGACGCTGCTGGCGAAGAACCCGGAGGCCAGCGTGGTGTTCAGCGACGAATCGCCGATGGCGGTGGCCTCCAGCCGTCTGAACGTGGAAACCAACCTGCCGGAGGCACTGGATCGCTGCGAGTTTATGATCAATAACGCGCTGTCGGGCGTAGAGCCTTTCCGCTTCAACGCGGTATTCTGTAACCCGCCATTCCACCAGAAGCACGCCCTGACGGATAACGTCGCGTGGGAGATGTTCCACCACGCGCGCCGCTGCCTGAAAATCAACGGCGAGCTGTATATCGTGGCGAACCGCCACCTGGACTACTTCCACAAGCTGAAGAAGATTTTCGGCAACTGCGTCACCATTGCCACCAATAACAAATTCGTGGTGCTGAAATCGGTGAAGCTGGGGCGTCGTCGGTAAGATTGGGTATGTGCGGCCTGATGCCCGGTGGCGCTTCGCTTACCGGGCCTACAATGGCCTCGAACCCGTAGGCCGGGCAAGCGAAGCGCCGCCCGGCAATGCCCTAGATCGCCAGAGCTAACTTCGTCCCCTGCGCAATTGCCCGCCGCGCATCCAGCTCCATCGCCACATCGCACCCGCCGATCAAATGCACCGTTTTCCCCGCTTCACGCAGCGGATCCGCCAGATCCCGCTTCGGCTCCTGCCCGGCGCACAAAATCACATGATCCACGCGCAGCAGTTGCGGTTCGCCGCCGATCAGCACGTGCAGCCCGTCGTCGTCGATCTTCTGGTAGCTCACCCCCGGGATCATCTTCACCCCGCGCGAGAGCAGGGTGGCGCGGTGGATCCAGCCCGTGGTTTTTCCCAGCCCTTCACCCGGCTTGCTGGCTTTACGCTGGAGCATCACGATCTGACGCGGGCTTTTCGGCAGTTGCGGCCCTTCCGGGCGTAGCCCGCCGGACTGGTTCAGGCTGGTGTCGATCCCCCATTCCACGCAGAACTCAGCGATGTTCTGGCTGGTGGCTTCGCCCGGCTGGCTTAAATACATCGCGGTATCAAAACCGATCCCGCCGCAGCCGATGATCGCCACCTTCTCGCCAACCGGCGCTTTGTCCCTTAATACATCCAGATAGCTCAATACCTTCGGATGATCGATGCCTTCGATCGCTGGCGTGCGCGGGGCGATCCCACTCGCGAGGATCACCTCGTCGAAACCGATCAGATCCGCCGCGCTGACAAACTGTTTAAGCCGCAGATCGACGCCCGTCACCTCGATCATCCGGCGGTAATAGCGCAGCGTTTCGTAGAACTCCTCTTTGCCGGGGATCTGTCTGGCGACAGTAAACTGCCCGCCAATCTCCGCCAGCGCATCAAACAGCGTCACGCTGTGCCCGCGCGAGGCGGCATTGACTGCGAACGCCAGTCCCGCCGGGCCTGCGCCCACCACGGCCAGGCGTTTTTTATTGACCGCCGGAACGATCGGCATTTTGGTTTCATGGCAGGCGCGGGGGTTAACGAGGCAGGAGGTGACCTTGCCGACGAAGATCTGATCCAGACACGCCTGGTTACAGCCGATGCAGGTATTAATCTCGTCCGCACGGCCGCTTTGCGCTTTGGAGAGCAGTTCGGCATCCGCGAGGAACGGGCGCGCCATCGATACCATATCGGCATCGCCGCGTGAGATCACATCCTCCGCCACCTGCGGATCGTTAATGCGGTTGGTGGTGACCAGTGGAACGGAGACTTTGCCTTTCAGCTTGCGCGTTACCCAGCTGAACGCCGCGCGCGGCACCGGCGTAGCGATGGTCGGAATGCGCGCTTCGTGCCAGCCAATCCCGGTGTTGATGATGGTGGCGCCAGCGGCTTCAATCGCCTGCGCCAGCTGCACGGTTTCGTCGAAGGTGCCGCCGCCCTCTACCAGGTCGAGCATCGACAGGCGGAAGATGATAATAAAATCCGTACCCGCACGTTCACGCACCGCGCGCACCACCTCCACGGCAAAACGCATCCGGCGGGCATAGTCGCCACCCCATTCGTCGTCGCGCTGGTTGGTGCGTGCGGCGAGGAATTCGTTGATCAGGTAGCCTTCCGAGCCCATCACCTCCACCCCGTCGTAGCCCGCTTCCCGCGCCAGCGCGGCGCAGCGGGCAAAATCGTCTATCAGGGCCAGGATCTCGTCGTGGCTGAGGGCATGGGGAGTAAAGCGGTTAATCGGCGCCTGAATAGCCGAGGGGGCAACCAGGTTCGGCTGATAGCTGTAGCGTCCGGTATGCAGAATTTGCAGGGCGATTTTGCCGCCCTCGCGGTGGACCGCGTCGGTCACAATGCGGTGGTGCGGCAGCTGTGACGCATCGTTCAATACCGCGCCGCCCTCCATCGTCACCCCGGAAGGTGCAGGGGCTACGCCGCCGGTGACAATCAGCGCCACCCCGTGGCGCGCGCGCTCGGCATAGAAGGCCGCCAGACGTTCAGCCCCGTCCGGACGCTCCTCCAGCCCGGTGTGCATTGAGCCCATTAACACGCGGTTTTTAAGGGTGGTAAACCCAAGATCGAGGGGGGCGAATAGCGACGGGTAGCGGTTCATAGTCTCTTCCAGTGTAAAATTATTGTTATGTGGTCGGATGAGTTACTAATTTAGCCAGCGGCAGCGGAAAGGTAAAAGCGGGATCGAATGATTGTGATAGATCTCAAAGAACTTCCCCGGTGGCGCTGCGCTTACCGGGGCTACAAACCGTAGGCCGGATAAGCGCAGCGCCATCCGGCGTATTTTACGGCGCCGCTGCCCGCACCAGCCCCGGTGCCTGCCACATCGACGTCGTCAGCCCGCTGTCCACCAGCCCAAGCTGGTCGGCATACACCGCCTGCCATTTCTGCATCATGCCGTCGTACAGCTCGCGGTGCTGCGGGTTCGGCGTGAACTCGCGGCTCCACTTCACCAGCCGCTCGCCCGTCGAAGCCATATCCGCAAACAACCCCGCGCCAGCACCTGCCGCAATCGCGCAACCCAGCGCCGTCGCTTCCTTCACTTCCGGCACGCGCACCGGCAGCCCGGTAACGTCGCTTAAAATCTGGCTCCACAGGGCGCCTTTGGCCCCGCCGCCCGCAAACACCAGGCTCTCAAACGTCACGCCGGAGAAGCGCGAAATCTGCGCCAGGTTGCAGGCCGAGACGATGGCCGCGTTCTCTTCCAGCGCGCGGAACAGCGTCGCTTTGTTGCACTTTTCCGGGTCGATGGAGAGGTTAATAAACGACGGCGCTGCGTGATACCACTGCTTAAAATGCATCGCGTCGGAGAAGATCGGCATTACGCCGTGGGAGCCCGCCGGGACGCGGCTCGCCATCTCTTCGAGCAGGGAGTAGGTGTCCATTCCCATTCGTTCGGCAATCAGCTTCTCTTCGGCGCAGAAGGCGTCGCGGAACCAGCGCATGGTTAGCCCGGTAAAGAAGCTGATCGACTCCGCCTGCGCCATGCCGGGGATGACGTGCGGGTTTACGCGGATGTTCATCTCAGGGTCGGTGCGCACCTGCGGCAGATTCACCACCTGCTGCCAGAAGGTGCCGCCGAGAACCGCCGTTTGTCCGGCGCGGACCACGCCCAGCCCCAGACAGCCCAGCTGCACGTCGCCGCCGCCCATCACCACCGGTGTGCCTTCGCGCAGGCCGCTCTGCTGCGCGGCCTCTTTGGTGACAGCGCCCAGCACGGTGCCGGTCTCTTTCACCGGGGAGAGGATATCGGCGCGCAGCCCGGCCATGTCGAGCAGCGCCGGACGCCAGTCGCGGGAGAAGAGATCCAGCATGCCGGTGGTGCCCGCATTGGACGGATCGACCGCCAGCTCACCGGAGAGCTTCGCCGCCAGCCAGTCGCTGATCATGGTGATGGTGGCGGCTTTACGATAAATATCCGGACGATGGTGCGCCAGCCACAGCAGGCGCGGCATGGCGCTGAGGGCAAGCGTCTGGCCGGAAACATCATACACTTCGGATTCAAACCGGTAGTCGTGGATCTCTTTGAGTTCAGCCACCTCGCGGCTGGCGCGGGCGTCGACGTTGGCGCAGGCCCAGATTGCCTCGCCGTTGCGGTCGTACAGCACAATCCCTTCGCGCATCGAGCAGCAGGCGACGGACTGAATATCCGCCGCGCTCAGGCGTGCGCGCTCCAGCGCCTGATGAATACACCGGCAGGCCAGCCGCCAGTTGGTGTCGAGGTCGAACTCCATCGAGCCCGGCACGTTCTCCACGCTCAGGTGCTTCCACTCGGCCTGGCCAACGGCAATCTGGTTGCCCTGTAAATCAAAAATCACGGCGCGAACGCTGCCTGTCCCTGCATCTAACGCTAAAAGGTAACTCATGAGCTTGCCTCGTGTCAGGCGCAGGGCTGCTCTTATCCGGCCAGAGCCAGCACCGCGCGGGCTGTCGTCTCTTCCGTCACCAGGCCATTAATACGGCGACCTTTCAGTGCGGCATAAATCGCATCGGCTTTCTCTTCCCCTCCGGCCACGCCTACGATGGTGGGCAGCTGCGCCAGTTCATCGAGCGTGACGCCCAGTAATTCTTTGTGGATCTCCAGCTCCTCAACGCATTCCCCTTCGGCATTAAGGAAATAGCCAAGGATATCGCCCACCGCGCCTTTACGGGCGTACATCAGCTGTTCACCTTCGCTGATATAGCCGGAGCGCAGTATCGTCGCGTCACGGCGCTGGTTTACCGAGCCAATCCCGACCACCGCCACGTCAGCCGCGGTGGCGGCGAGGATCACGTCCCGCACGCTGGTTTCGCGCTTTAAGATCCCGGCGACTTCAGCGGATGACACGCGAAGCGGGGCGGGGATCATGCTGACGCTACAGGCCGCATCCAGCTGGCCGATACCGGTCATATACGGCCCGACGCCGCCGGAGAGCGTCACCAGGCGGATCTGCTGCGAGCTGATAAAACCGCTTAAGTGTTGCAGACTGCTCATGGTGGTTTCACCGAAGCCCACCGCTAACAGCTGGCCGGGTTGCAGTACGCCCATCAGCGACTGTGCCGCGCCAATGCCCAGCCGCACGTTCATCGGCGGCGTATTCAGGGCGGGCATCACGCGCACCAGCTTCAGGCCAAATCGTTGTTGCAGCTCGGTTTCCAGCGCCAGGCAGCCCTCGTAGCGGGAGTTGATCTGCACGCGGATCACCCCGGACTGACGGCCTTTCTCCAGCAGGCGGGAGATCTTCAGACGCGGCAGCCCGAGCCGTTCGCCGATGTCGTTCTGGGTCAGCCCGTCGTGGTAGTAGCACCAGGCCACGCGCGCCACCAGCTCCTCTTCCGCCAGTGCCAGCCCGGCAAACCGTCCTTCTTCCGCAGTGCGTTTATCGCTCATAATTGAACTCTTATAAAAATTTAGATCATATGTTCGTGATGGTGCGACGTGAAAATGTGAGCCACGCGACAAAACGGATCTTTTCGATCGTTTCCGCTTTATCTGAATCTCAATCGATAAAACTGTGATCCCTGCACGGTTGTAAATATAGTTCACCGTCTACGCTTTTGAACATTATTAAATCTAAAAATCATTTGTTCAATAGCGGAGCGATGATGACACCACTTCTCGACGCGCGTGATATCAGCAAGCAGTTTTCAGGCGTACCGGTCTTAAAAGGCATTGATTTCACACTGCTTGCGGGGCAGGTGCATGCGCTGATGGGCGGTAACGGCGCGGGAAAATCGACGCTGATGAAGATCATCGCCGGGGTAGAAACCCCGGATAGCGGTGAACTTTCGGTGGCGGGTGAGTCTTTTGCACGGCTTACCCCGGCGCAGGCGCACAGGTTAGGCATTTATCTGGTGCCGCAGGAGCCGCTGCTATTTCCCAACCTGACGGTGCGGGAAAACATCCTGTTTCGTCTGCCGCGAGAGCGCGATCGGGAAAAACGCCTGGCGGAAAAACTCCGGCAGCTGCAATGCCAGCTTAACCTCGACGCTACCGCCAGCACCCTCGAGGTGGCGGACCAGCAGATGGTGGAGATCCTGCGCGGGCTGATGCGCAACGCCAGAATTCTGATCCTTGATGAACCCACGGCCTCGCTGACGCCCGGTGAAACCGAACGGCTGTTTCGCCAGATCCGTGCCTTGCAGGATCTTGGCGTCGGGATTGTTTTTATCTCGCATAAGCTGCCGGAGATTCGACAGCTGGCGAGTCACGTCTCAGTGATGCGCGACGGCGCGGTGGTGCTCAGCGGCGAAACTGCGCATTTTGACGATAACGCCCTGATCGCCGCCATGACGCCTGTAAGCCGGGAAGCATCCCTGAGCGATACGCAAAAGCTGTGGTTGGCGCTGCCGGGCAACCGCCGCACCCAGGCGCAGGATTTTCCCGTGCTGCGCGTGGAAGCGCTCACCGGGGAGGGCTTTATCGATCTCAGCCTTGAGATTTACGCCGGGGAGATCGTTGGTCTGGCCGGGCTGGTGGGGTCCGGGCGCACCGAGTTTGCCGAAACGCTCTACGGCCTGCGTCCGGTTCGCGGCGGGCGGGTGTGGCTGGAGAGCCAGGAGATCACCGCCGATCCGGTCAGTTCACGCCTGCAAAAAGGGCTGGTCTATCTGCCGGAAGACAGGCAGGTGTCCGGCCTGTTTCTCGACGCGCCGATCCGCTGGAACACCGTGGCGCTGAACGAGCCGTCGCTCTGGCAGCAGCGAAAGCGGGAGTCTGCGGTAGTGGAACGCTATCACCGGGCGCTGGGGATCAAGCTCAACCATGCGGATCAAACCGTGCGCACGCTCTCCGGTGGTAATCAGCAGAAGGTGCTGCTGGCGCGCTGTCTTGAGGCCAACCCGCTGCTGCTGATCGTCGATGAACCGACGCGCGGCGTGGACGTATCGGCGCGCGCTGATATTTATCAGCTGCTGAAAAGCGTGGCGGCGCAGAACGTGGCGGTGCTGATGATCTCAAGCGATCTCGATGAGTTTCCCGGCCTCGCGGATCGGGTGCTGGTAATGCATCAGGGCGTGCTCAGCGGCGAGCTGCCGCGCCACGCCGTCAGCCTCGACCGGATGATGGCGCTGGCGTTTGGAGGGCAATCATGAAGATCTTACTGAAAAACCGCGAGCTGAGCGCGTTTCTCTCCATTCTGGCGCTGTTCGCCGTGCTGGTGGCGCTGAACCCGTCCTACCTGAGCTTACAGACGCTGGGGATGATCTTCGCCAGCTCGCAGATCTTGATCCTGCTGGCTATCGGCGCGGCGCTGGTGATGCTGACCCGCAATATTGACGTCTCCGTCGGCTCCACCGTCGGGCTTTCGGCGATCGCCGTCGGCGTGGCGCTGAACAGCGGCTACAGCCTGCCCGTTTCCATTCTCTTCGCGCTGTCGATTGGCGCGCTGGCGGGGGCGTTCAACGGTTATCTGGTGGTGGGCCTGCGCATTCCGGCGATTGTCGCCACCCTCGGCACGCTGGGGCTGTATCGTGGGGCGATGCTGCTGTGGACCGGCGGGAAGTGGATAGAAGGGCTGCCGCCGGGGCTGAAATCTCTCTCTGAGCCCGCCGCCGTCGGCATTTCGCCGCTCGGCATGCTGGTGTTGATTATCGCGGCCATCGGCGCGTGGACGCTGTCGCGCACCGCCTTTGGACGTGATTTTTACGCCGTGGGGGATAACCTCGCCGCCGCGCGCCAGCTGGGCGTGGCGGTGAACCGCACCCGCATGATCGCCTTTACCCTCAACGGCATGCTGGCGGCCTGCGCCGGGATTGTGTTTGCCGCGCAGATTGGCTTTGTGCCCAACCAGACCGGCAGCGGGCTGGAGATGAAAGCCATCGCCGCCTGCGTGCTCGGTGGCATTTCACTGCTGGGCGGCACGGGCACGCTGATCGGTGCTCTGCTGGGAGCATTCTTCCTCACCCAAATCGATACCGTGCTGGTGCTGTTCCGGCTCCCGGCCTGGTGGAACGACTTTATCGCCGGGCTGGTGCTGCTGGGTGTGCTGGTGCTCGACGGGCGGCTGCGTCAGGCGCTCTCACGGCATCAGCGGGCGCTGAAATACAGCCGTTTCCAGCCGGGTAACAAAGGGGGAAAGCACGTTACCCCGTTTCCCAAACGCAAAAAAGAGGTGGCGTAAATGAGGCTTAACTGGGAAAGCGCGCTGCTGATTTTACTGGTGCTGGAGATCCTGCTCTTCGGCGCCATCAACCCGCGCATGCTTGATATCAACATGCTGCTGTTCAGCACCAGCGACTTTATCTGCATTGGCATCGTGGCGCTGCCGCTTACGCTTGTGATTATCAGCGGCGGGATCGATATTTCCCTCGGCTCAACCATCGGCCTGTGCGCCATCGCGCTGGGGGTGATGATGCAGGCAGGGTGGCCGATGGCGGTTGCCATCCCTCTGACGCTGCTGCTCGGCCTGCTGTGCGGGCTGGTGAATGCGGCGCTAATCCACTACACCGGCATCAGCCCGTTGGTCATTACCCTCGGCACGCTCTACCTCTACGGCGGCGGGGCGCTGCTGCTCTCCGGCATGGCGGGGGCGACGGGCTACGAGGGGATCGGCGGCTTCCCGGACAGCTTTACCACCTTCGCTAACCTCACGGTGGTGGGCCTGCCGATCCCGCTGGTGCTGTTCGCGGTGATTACCGCTTTCTTCTGGCTGATTACCCACCGCGGGCGCTTTGGTCGGCATCTGTTTTTAATCGGCCAGAATCCGCGTGCGGCGCGCTATGCGGCGCTGTCGGTGAACGGCATGCCGTACGCGCTGTACGGCCTGGTGGGGGTAGCCTCGGCGGTTGCCGCGCTGGTGATGGTTTCCTATTTCGGTTCCGCGCGCTCGGATCTGGGGCGCGATTTACTCATGCCCGCGCTCACCGCCGCCGTACTCGGCGGGGCAAATATCTACGGCGGGTCAGGTTCGGTTGTCGGTACGGCGCTGGCGGCGCTGCTGGTGGGGTACCTGCAACAGGGTTTACAGATGGTCGGCATCCCCAACCAGGTGTCGAGCGCGCTGTCAGGGGCGCTGCTGGTTGTGGTGGTGATGGGACGTTCGCTGAGTCTGCACCGCGAATGGGTGCGTTCTCTCTTCAGAAAACTATCCGGAGCGTAAGATGAAAACAAAACTATTCGTCCTGGCAATGGCCCTCAGCTTCGCTTCGGCGCAGGCGGCGGACCGCATTGCCTTTATCCCGAAACTGGTAGGCGTGGGCTTCTTCACCAGCGGCGGCAACGGCGCGAAAGAGGCGGGGAAAGATCTCGGCGTGGACGTGACCTACGACGGCCCGACCGAGCCGAGCGTCTCCGGCCAGGTGCAGCTGATCAATAACTTCGTCAACCAGGGCTATAACGCCATCATCGTCTCTGCCGTGTCGCCGGACGGTCTCTGCCCGGCGCTGAAGCGCGCGATGCAGCGCGGCGTGAAGGTCCTGACCTGGGACTCCGACACCAAACCGGAGTGCCGCAGCATCTATATCAACCAGGGCACGCCGGAACAGCTCGGCAGTCTGCTGGTGGACATGGCGGGCAAGCAGGTCACCAAACCGAACGCGAAAGTGGCGTTCTTCTACTCCAGCCCGACCGTTACCGACCAGAACCAGTGGGTGAAAGAGGCGAAGGCCAAAATCGAGAAAGATCATCCTCAGTGGCAGGTCGTCACCACCCAGTTTGGCTATAACGACGCCACCAAATCTCTGCAAACCGCCGAAGGGATCTTAAAAGCCTATCCGGATCTGGATGCGATCATCGCCCCGGACGCCAACGCCCTGCCAGCTGCGGCACAGGCGGCGGAAAACCTGAAACGGGAAGGGGTGGCGATTGTCGGCTTCAGCACGCCGAACGTGATGCGCCCGTACGTTGAGCGCGGCACGGTGAAAGCCTTCGGCCTGTGGGATGTGGTGCAACAGGGCAAAATTGCGGTCAATGTCGCCGATCGTTTACTGAAAAAAGGCGATCTTAACCCTGGCGACAGCGTCGACGTGAAAGATATCGGGACGCTGAAGGTCGAGCCGAACAGCGTGCAGGGCTACCAGTATGAGGCGAAGGGCAACGGCATCGTGCTGCTGCCGGAGCGGGTGGTGTTCACCAAAGAGAACATCAACAAATACGATTTCTGACGGGGGAGCAAATGGCTGATTTAGACGACATCAAAGACGGCAAGGATTTTGGCATCGGCACGCCGCAGCAGAATGTGCCGTACACCCTGAAGGGCTGCGGCTCGCTGGACTGGGGAATGCAGTCGAGGCTTGCGCGCATCTTCAACCCACAGAGCAACCGCACGGTGATGCTGGCCTTTGACCACGGCTACTTTCAGGGGCCGACCACCGGCCTTGAGCGTATCGATCTCTCCATCGCGCCGCTGTTTGGTGAAACCGACGTGCTGATGTGCACCCGCGGCATCCTCAGGAGCCAGGTGCCAGCCGCCACGAACAAACCGGTGGTGCTGCGCGCCTCCGGCGGTAACTCGATTCTGGGCGAGCTGTCCAACGAGTGCGTGGCGGTGGCGATGGAGGACGCGCTGCGCCTGAACGTCTGCGCGGTGGCGGCGCAGGTGTATATCGGAAGCCCGTTTGAGCATCAGTCGATCAACAACATCATCAAGCTGGTGGATGCGGGGGCGCGCTACGGCATGCCGACGCTGGCGGTGACGGGCGTCGGGAAAGAGATGGCGCGTGACGCGCGCTATTTCTCGCTTGCCAGCCGCATCGCCGCCGAAATGGGAGCGCAGTTCGTCAAAACCTACTACGTGGACGAGGGCTTTGAAAAAGTGACCGCCAGCTGCCCGGTGCCGATTGTTATCGCCGGGGGCAAAAAGCTGCCGGAGCACGAGGCGCTGGAGATGTGCTGGCGGGCGATTGACCAGGGCGCATCCGGCGTGGACATGGGGCGCAACATCTTCCAGTCCAGCGCGCCGCTCGCCATGCTGAAGGCGGTAAAAAAAGTGGTTCACGAGAACTGGAATGCACGCGATGCGTTCCAGTTCTGGCAGGAAGAGAAACAGGGAGAAGCAAAATGAACGTGACGCTGGTGGAGATTAATATTAAACCCGAGCGGGTAGACGAGTTTCTGGAGGTATTTCGCGCCAACCACGAGGGGGCCATCAAGGAGCCGGGAAACCTGCGCTTTGATGTCTTGCAGGACCCGCGGGTGAAAACCCGCTTCTTTATCTACGAAGCCTATAAGGACGAAGCGGCGGTGCTGGCGCATAAGCAAACGCCACACTATCTGGCGTGCGTGGATAAGCTTGAAGAGCTGATGTCAGAGCCGCGCAAAAAACGCTGTTTTGTGGGGTTGTTGCCGGAGTAGCGGCTTTGCCCGGTGGCGCTGCGCTTACCGGGCCTACGGGGGATGGTGCGGTGTTTGCCCGGTGGCGCTGCGCTTACCGGGCCTACATATGCAGTATTTGTAGGCCGGGTAAGCGAAGCGCCACCCGGCGTTGTTCACGCCAGCTCCAGCAACTGAACACGCGCCGTCGCGCCCGGCATCAGCTTTTGCAGATTGCTCACCAGCTCATCGCCAGCTTCCTGTAATGCCGCCAGCGGCATCGACGGCAGGCTTTCGAGAATAAACCACATGGATTTCGCCTGGCTGTCCAGACGCGTGCGTACCCCCTGTCGCCAGTTCCAGCGGCGGCAGGTGACGCCGAGATCGTCACGCCAGATAACTTCGCCTGGCTCCGGATTTTCTACAACCGGCTCACCTTCTTTAAAGGTATCAAACGGCTCGCTGCCGTCGGCCAGCGTCAGGCGCGGCGCTCCCGAGTAAGCCGCCAGATTTTCTCCCCCTACCGGAATAGCGTAGCGGATACTGATGGCATTATAGATATCCACCACCGGGTCGAGCGGCGGCAGCGAACCGTCTCTCATCACGCGCTTGCGCAGGGCCGAGGCCGAGCAGGGCGTACGTTTGGGTTTTGCACCAAAGGCTTTAAACACCTCATCCCAGGCGGCGAGATGATTTTCTGCCCAGGGCACATCATCATTGAGCATCTGCTGGCAGGCCTGCGCCAGCGCAGCGGGCGCAACCTCCGGTTGGGTAATCGGGGCAGCTTCAACCAGAATGCTCAGCGCCCGAAAGCCGGGCGCGATCCCGACAAGTCGCGAATCTATTGACGGTGTTAGAAGAGACATAAATAATCCTGTATTGACTGTTTTATACCATGGTAGTGACCAATGACTGATAAAGTCAATATAATGACCGATGCGGGCGCCGATGTTGTCCAGGTAAGCCTGGCCGTGGCGAACCGTATCCGCAGCTGGCGGAAAGAGAAAAAGCTGTCGCTGGACGAGCTTTCCCGCCGCGCCAGCGTCAGCAAAGGCATGCTGGTGGAGATCGAAAAAGGGGCTGCCAACCCCAGCATTGCCATTCTGTGCAAACTGGCCGCCGCGCTTGGCGTCTCGGTGGCAGACATCGTTAACGTCTCCAGCGAGCCGCAGATACACATTATTCAGGAAGAGGCGATCCCGGTTCTGTGGCAGGGCGCACAGGGCGGTTATGCCAGATTGCTGGCAGGCACCGCAGGCCCCGACATGATTGAGCTGTGGCAGTGGGAGATGCATCCGGGAGAGACTTTCACCTCTCCGGGACATCCGGCGGGAACGTTTGAGCTGCTGCACGTGAACGAAGGCGTATTAACCCTGACGGTGGACGAGACGGTGGTACAGGTTAATGCTGGCGCGTCGGCGGTAGCGAAAACGGAAGCGGCGCACGGCTATGGCAATGAGGGAGAAAAAGTGCTGCGCTTTACCATGACGGTAGCGGAGTTTCACCGCTAGTGTCGGTCCGCTGCCAGGATACCCCCGCGAGCAATTATTTCACCGTGCGGGCGATCGAGGGCAATATCCGCCCCTCGTCGCTCAGCGACTGCCAGGTGAGCTGGCACCTGGCAGTCCCTTTACACCAGTCCGTTCGTCGCTGGCTCAGAGGGGCGACAACGCCGGCGTTATCCACCCGCGTTCCGTTAACGGAAAGCTGATACAGCGTAACGTAATAAGGCGACGGGTTTTCAACCGTCAGCCCGTCGGCGGTCAGCTGCCAGCGTAGCTGACGATAGGCCAGCGCCGGTTCGCCCTGAATCCCCTCCGGGCGATAGATAAACTTCATGCTGGAACGTACCGCCATCTGAACGTTATCGCTGTGACGCTGGCTGGCCGGAATGGAGGCAATGCTTAGCGTGAAAAGCGTTTCGCGATCGGCAGGAAGCGGCGCATCGGCGCGAAACAGACGGATCTTATTCTCACGTCCGGGCTGGAGTGCAAAAAGTGGCGGCGTCGCGGTAAACCACGCGGTGGCCGCTTCGGGGGGCTGCTGCGCCCCCGGCCATCGGCCGCCGCGATAAATTTTTGTGCCAATCAGATACGGCAGCGAGGACTTATTGCGCACGGTGACGCTGATAGCGCGCTGATCCTGAGGATAAACAAACCGCGTGCCGCCAATCACCACCCCGGCCTGAGCAGGCAAGAGCCAGAAAGACGCGGCGGTCAGCAGGGCTATCCCCGCTTTTTTCAGCAGGCTGGCCTCACGCATAGGTCAGCACAAAGGTGGCGGCAGCGTTAGCCACCCCCGGCGTAACGGCGTTCGTCACGGCGAGGTAGCGGGCGTAAAAATGCAGCGCCAGGGTGGTCTGGTCATTGCTTAGCGCGAACGGCAGGCTTTCATCCCCCATGGCGATCAGCGATTTATCAGGATTATAGAGGCCGATAGCCACGCCGGTTGCATAGTCCGGCCCGCCGGTCAGGGCCAGCAGATCGCTATTGTTACCGTCCGGCGTGCCTTCAAAATGGGTGCTGACGGCGGATAACCCGGCGCCGCAGGCTTCAAGGTTAATAGTGAACGGCTCATAGGGCGTTTCGTTTTTTTGCCCGGCCAGCTGGCGGGCCGCCACATCATGCATCTCCACTACCAGCTGTTCCGAGCCGGGGGAGACAATACAGGTTTTGCCTTTCACCACGCCGGTAATATAGACCGTGCCGTCATGGGCGAGCGTCTTGCCTGACAACAGCAGCGCGCAACAGATAAATAACCTGTTCAGGATCGTCATTCTGTCTCCTTACTGGTAAAGCAGATCGAAATACATCACGGCGGTGGCGTTGCCGGTGGTGACCGTCGGCAGCGTAGATTTATAGCGCAGGAAGAAGGTCAGCGTGTTATCGCCCGGCAGCAGGGGATATAGCGGCGACTCGGTATTATTGATCGGGACAGACGCCCGCGCGCTGTCGAGCAGCTCGACTGCCAGTCCGGTCGCCATCATGTGCTGCGTCCCTTTTCCCGTATCTGAGAGGGCAAGCAGCGTGGGATCGTTGGCGTCCGCGTCGCCGGTAAACCAGACGGTCGTGCCGCCGATTGCGCGGGTGCAGTTTTTGAGCGTGATGGCAAACTGCTTTTCCGGTGTCGTGGCGCCCACGCGCGGAAATTCCTCTATCGTAAATTCACCCAGGTCGATCGTTTGCTCTGCGCTGTTAGTATCGACGTTACAGGATTCCCCAACGATGGTGCCGATAAACTGCACGTTAAAGCTTGTGTCGTCAGCCTTCACCAGCGGCGGGTTTAACAGGGCCACGCTCAGCCATACGGTGTTTTTCCATGAAATGGTCATTACGCTTCCTCAGGCGAAATCAATGCGTAACAGCGCCAGCGCCCTGAAGACGCCCAGCTCTGGCGACTGCCCGGTGGTGCTGATGGGGTAGGCTTGCAGCGTCACGTCCGCGCGTCCTGACATATCCGTGGTAAAGGGGACGCTGCTTGAGAACACGTTTGGCCGCAGGATCTCGCCCTGCGGGCTGGTCACGACGACGGCCACGTCCGGGTTATCCGTCGCCAGCGCGTTGGCGAAACGAGCGTCTGCCGTCCCCTGTACCCGCAGGGTGAGCTGCGCCGGTGAGTTGACATCAGCGTTGCATTCGATCGGCACGGTAAAGGTTTTTGGCGCTACGCTGTCGGGTCGCTGTCCGGCCTGGGTGAAATCGCCGTGGTAGAGTGCCCCAAAATCGACGGTGACGGTTTGCCCGGCGTTAATCACGCAGTTTTGCGGGACGGTTATTACGCCGCTGTAGGTGATCTGATAAACGATTACGGTGGGCCGGTCATTTTCCGTCGTGGTGACATAGACGTTAAACATCAGTTTCGGCGGGATCACGACCGAGCCGATGAACGGCCTGACAATCTGTATTTTGAAGGTCAGATTGCTGTCGTTCACCGGGAAGACGCCGCCCGTATCCACCTCTTCGTGCCCCCCCATGTGGACATACTCCACCGGCGGATAAAAATCGCCGATGGTGGCATCATGGATTTTCATCGCACCGATAATATAATCCGGATCAAGCTGTAAATATTTCCACTCGCCTTCCGTTTTGACCACGGGGAAAGGTGAGATATAGGTACGATAGGTGCGCTTCTCCCAGTTGCCTGGGGGACAGGTGGCGTTGACGTGGATATCCTGGGTTCGGTTCAGCTCTGTACCGTTGCCCTTGATGTTTTGATCCGTGGTGAGCGTGGTGGTCAGATCGTAATTCACCATGGAAATTCCGCCGTTAGCGTTTTTGCACGTTGCGGCCAGGCTGCTCAGCGAAAAAAGTAGCCCAGCGGCAGAGAGAAGCATCATCCTTAATTTCATTTATGAACACTCCATGGTGATCCGCAGCAGCGGCTGTATGCTTTCAGGTAAGTGGTAGTTGGCCGTACAGCGCTTATCCGCCCCTTCTCCCCATTGCGCCTTCAACACTCCCTTTTGGCTCAGGCCGGAGAGGTAGGTTTCGCCTTCTTCGCCTACGATGGTGTCGCTGCCGTTATCGTCGCGGGAAACCATGGCGCCAAACGGCACCGGCTTGCCGTGGTAGCGCAGCGTTACCAGCGCGCGTGCGCCCAGACGGGCGTTAAACGTGGCGCGCACGATGGCGCCGTGGGTCGGCACCACGCTGGTGACGGCATCATCGATATCCATGGCGTCTGAGAGGGAGTTAATGTCCAGCGCCATCCTGTTCAGATGGTAGGCCGAGGCGTAAGGCACCACCGCATAGCCGCGTCCGTCGGTATGGATACCGGGTTCATTCTCGACGCTGACGTCCGCTGCGCCCGGTACGGCAATCAGCACGTTGGTATCACCCAGTGGCTGGCTTAAGGTGATGCCGTTGCGGTGGGCTACCACGCCTCCGCTCAGGCCGTAGGTTACTTCCCGATAATCGCCGTTATCGCTGTAGTTGTAGCCCAGGCTGGCGTTGCCGTAGGCGGCATCGTATTCCAGACTGGCGGAACCTTGCGAGCCAGCCCCCTGGCGGGCATAACCTTCCTGCACGCTGTAGTTAAGGTTGTTCTCCGCCAGCAGCGTGCCGTTAATCCCCGCGTTCTGAGATGTTTCTCCATGTTTATTGGCGCTCATGCCGTAGGTGGCATAGGCGTAGTTCCGCTTCTGGCTGACGTCATTGGCAGGTGAAAGCCACTGGCTAAGCGGGAAGGAAAGGTTAATCGCATAAATCTCATCGCTATCCGACATGCCCGGCGATTTGTTGTAGTTGTAGGTCAGGCTGTATGAGATCCCGGCCCAGGTACCGCTGTATCCCACCTGGACGAGCGTGTTTTTGTCGTCCGTGTGCCAGTAGCTCTGCTGGCTTCCGGTCACGAACAGCGAGCCGAGCCTGCCTAGCTGCTGCGAAATATTGAATTGAAGCTTGCCGCGTTTAGTCCAGTTGAGGTTGTAGTAGTCCAGCCAGTTCGTGGCCTCATTCGCGTCATCCTGCTCCGCATCGCCCGTATAGCCCTGCATATGTGTGTAGGTTGTCTCATCCAGGTTATAGAACCCGGACGTGGAGTAGCGGTAGCCCAGCAGCTGGAAGTTCGTACCCATCTTGTTGAGGGATTTGGCATACAGGAAACGAAGAGACTGCCCCGTATGGCTGGTGTCGTCGGCCAGCGTACTGCGCGCGTGGGTAACGTCGAGAGAGACGGCGCCAAAGTTGCCCATATTGAGGCCAGCGCCAAGAGCCAGCGCGTGATAATCGCCGGAAAGCTGTGAGCCGCCATAGACGGTTACGCCCTGCGGTAGCCCCCAAATCAGCGTGCCCTGGGCAAAATTCACCTCGTCCTGCTGACCGTTATTGCTGCGGTACTGTGCCGCCGTCAGGGCATACTTCACCCGCCCTTCGCGCTGGAGGAGCGGTACGGCGGAGTAAGGAACGGAATAGCGGGAGATACTGCCGTCCGTCTCCTTCACTTCCACCGTGAGGTCGCCGCTGGAGGAGGTTGGGAAGAGATCGTTAATGGCGAAGGCGCCGGGCGGAACGTAGCTCTGGTAAAGACTATAGCCGTTCTGCTTGATGGTGACCTGCGCGTTGCTTTTGGCAATTCCGCGAATTGTGGGCGCAAAGCCTTTCATGCTGTCTGGCAGCATGTTGTCGTCCGAGGCGATCTGCGCGCCGCGAAAGGGAAGGCTGTCGAAAATTTCCGACGAGGTATAGCTATCGCCCACCGTCAGTCTGCCCTTTAGCGGAATCACCGTCCGCTCAAGATAGGTGTTGATATGTTCCCATTCGCTATGGCGGTTCTCGTCGCTGTTATAGTAGTTCCACGTCGAGTAGTCCCGCAGACGCCACGCACCAAGATTCACCCCGCTGTTCAGGCCGAGGAAATAGCTTTTGTGGGTTGTGCCGTTTTCGCTGCGATCGCGGCTGTATGAGCCGCTAAAGTTATAGTTCAGCAGCAGAGCGTTAATACCTTCATCCCACTGCTCTGGCGCGATATAGCCGCGCGCGTTGTTGCGTAATGCGGCCTGCGGAATGCTGATTTCCAGACGCTGCTGTTCGAAATTAAAGAGAGTGGCAGCGGCCGGAATAATGGCGGCAATGTCCACGCAGCTGTCGGCTTTCGCGGCGGCCAGCGCCGGGAATGCCTGAACGTTGACGCCCAGGTTTTCATACGCTTTGGGCGTCAGGCAGGCCATTAGCCCCGTGTCGTCGCCCTGTACGGCTCCGTCCGTTACGGTTCTGGCGATAAAGTTGATATCGCGGGTGGTGACAAATGTTCCATTCAGCCAGAGATCCACGCGATAGACGCCCGGCGCCTGGCCATTTGTTGAAAAACGGGAGAGATCCGCCACGGCGGAAGGATCGCTCGACAAAAATGCCGGGTTAAAAAAATACTCCGCGCGCACGGTGATGGACGAAAGGAGTCCCGCAATCGTCAACGCCAGCGGCGTTAGCGACGCTCTGACGAGCGCGTAAAATCTTCGTGGCTGAACACGCTTCATGTCTTCCCTTACCTGCGAGGCTTTTAATGACAAAACGTCATACGTAACGCCGTATACGACTTATTTCGCGCATGACTGAACGGGCGTGTTGGCACCAAAGTCATTAACGGTCTGAAACCTCACGCTGCCAGTGCCGCCACCGGGGATCTCCACCACCAGGTTATTTTTGGGCGCTACCATGTTATTTGCCAGTTGCGTGCTGCCGACGAAAAACTGAACCAACGAAACGTAATAAGGCGATGGATTGGTAATAGTGACTTTTCCATTGGTGACTGAGCAGGTTAATGTTTTGGGCGCATCAATAGAGAGCGACGGCAATTTTTTCGGCCGGATAAAAAGTTTAATAACGCTCTGGGTGGCAATTTGTAGCGTATTACCGGAAAGCTTATTTTTCTCGACGGAAGGAATGGCTTTGCTGTTCAGATAAAAAACGCTTTCACGATCGACAGGCAGATCGGGGCCCACGTACATAATACGCAGGGTATTCTCTTTTTTAGGATGGATAACAAACAGCGGCGGCGTAATGACAAAATCCGCTGATTTTGCCCCTTCGGCATTGGACACCCAGCTCTGAATTAAAAAAGTGGTATTCGTTGAAGAGTTAATAATGGCTAATGAAGCCTGCTTATCACCCTGGGGATAAATCACCCGGGTTCCCCCGAGCGCGATACCGCCTGCGCTGGCAGAACCGGCCACCCCCATCGCGAACAGAGCCGTTAGCGCGCCAGCTATCAGACAAGTCAGTTTACAGCGTGATGTAATGATACGCATTGTTCCCTCAGTTTCTCATGTGTCAGGCTTCTTGCCTGTGAGTCAGTTATTGGTAAAAAACGATGAACCAGACCTGCGCGTTCGCGGTACCAGCGTTGACGCTATCTTCGGTGGCGCGATACCTGGCGATATAGCTCAGCCGGTTTTCACCGTCCTGCAAAGGTCTGTACCAGGGGGGCGCGGTGTCTGGCTTTACCAGGTTCCCCATCGCATCGAATAGACCGATACCAATCCCGGTGGCGGCGCCAGGCCCATAGCCCGCGCGAAAAACCTGGGGATCGTTGCTGTCAGACTCGCCGCTAAACAGCACCCCGGCGCGCTGGCTTACGCTGGTGTCGCATGCTTCCAGCGTGATGAAGAAGGGTACCGGTTTGGCCCAGTCACCGGCGGCGATGAACTGGCTATTGCGTACCTGTCCCATATGCACGATTTGATCCTGGGAATCCATGCTGACGGAACAGGCCGCATTGACGACCTGACCCTGAAAGGTCACGCTTCCATCGTCCTTTGCCGCGGCTGGCAATACGGCAAAAAGCGCAGTGCCGGCTATCAGCAGCGCCCGATTTATGGATTGCTGCATTGCGAACTCTCTAACGCTTGCCGGACAACGCTTCTCCGCCCGCAGGCGAAGAAGCGAGATCGGCTAACGAATCAGGAATAAACCATCTGGAACGTTGCGACGGAGGAGACGTTGCCCGGCTCGGCCGCGCCTGTGGCCACGTAATCCACGCTCAGCGGGATGATGTTTTCGCCGTTGATCAGCTTAACGTTGGAGGAGGTATCGCCAATGTTCAGCGCCTGGCCGTCCGGCCCGAACAGTTGCAGCGCAACGTTTTTGGCCGAGCCTGCGCCAGCGGTGTTCGCCAGGCTGCCTTCTACAGCAGGGTCCTGCTGGCCGTTAAAGATCACGGCGGCATTCTGGCTAACGGTGGCGTCGCAATCTTCCAGAACGATTTTAAAATCTTCTTTCTGGTTGGCCTGCATGCCGACCGTTGTCAGCTTGACGGTACGCACCTGGCTCAGGGTAACGGTCTGGTCTACGGAGTCAGCCGCGACGGAACAGGCGGCGTTTACCACCTGGCCGACAAAGTTGACGGTCCCGCCGGAAACGGTAACGGTATCGGCCTGCGCATTAGTTGCCATGCCACCAGCCAGCGCGCCGGCAACAGCCATTGCTATAACTTGCTTTTTCATACAAATCCTTTTTAGATAAACATCATGCTGTCAATTGAAATAATATATTCACAATGTCATGTGAATCTTTTTTCGAGGCAGTGGTATAGGATATGTTTTTAGATTAATATATTATTTTTACCCAGGGCGTTGTTACTGGTTTTATATCATCCGCCACTGCGCTGATGAATGAGGGGATTCTACGGATTAAATAATATTATATCAATGTGATAATGGGTTGATGTTTTATTAGTTTTACTAAATATAAAATTAACTCATAATTTATTTGTTTGAATGATATTGCACGCCGTCAGAACCGCATTTCTATTCGCTGGTCGGTTTTATTAATGTCTGCGATGAATGTCATCGTGGTTTTGTTAATAATGCAAGACGTTACGGCTGTCATTATTCGGACAAGCGTTGGTAATGCGGTGGTGTTATTATCCGGCTGCTTTTACAATCTGATATTACATAAAGAAATATTTTAAATTTATATGATGAACCGTGTTTGCACTTATGCACATTATTCCTCAGTCTGACTGCATAAAGAAATCCCTGGCGTATCCCAGGGATTTCTTTGCATATCGCCCTGATACTGCTAAAAGGGCAGGAAAAATAAATGCTCAGGCGGATGTTACGGCAATACGTAATGCCGCCAGCGCCTTACGCGCCGCCTTCAGCACCTGCTCACACTGCTCAATGGTAAGCGTCAACGGTGGCTCAATGCGGATGGTTTTCGAGTTGTTAAGCGTTCCCGCCACCAGTACCCGCTGGCGGAACATCTCGCTTGCGAAGCTATAACCGGTTTCGTTATCAACGAACTCAATCGCCATCAGCATCCCTTTCCCGCGCGCATCCTGTACCAGATCCGGATATTCCCGGCCCAGCTGACGGAAGCCGTCCAGCAGCATGTCGCCTTTCTGCTCCGCTTGCGCGGGCAGGTTTTGCTCCAGCAGCACGTTGATGGTGGCCAGCGCCGCCGCACAGGCCAGCGGGTTACCGCCAAAGGTGGTGGTATGTAAGAACGGGTTATCGAACAGCACCGAGAAGACCTCCTCAGTGGCGACCGTTGCGCCAATCGGCATCACGCCGCCACCGAGCGCTTTCGCCAGGCACAGAATGTCAGGCTGAACGTTCTCGTGCTCGCAGGCGAACATCTTGCCGGTGCGCCCCATCCCGGTCTGCACTTCGTCGAAGATCAGCAGCGCGCCGAACTCATCGCACAGTTGACGCACGGCGGGCAGATAGCCCTGCGGCGGGAGGATCACGCCGCCTTCACCCTGAATCGGCTCCAGGATCACCGCCGCCACGTCGTCGCCGGTTTTACGGCATTCACTCAGCACGGTGCGCATGGCGTTGATGTCGCCAAATGGCACGTGGCGGAAGCCCGGCAGCAGCGGCATAAACGGTTTGCGGAAGGTTGATTTAGCGGTCGCCGACAGTGCGCCCAGGGATTTCCCGTGGAACGCGCCGCTGGTGGCGATAAAGGTAAATTTCCCGCGCGGCGACTGGTACGCTTTGGCGAGTTTAATCGCCGCTTCGACCGATTCGGTGCCGCTGTTGCTGAAGAAGCTGTATTTCAGCTTACCAGGCGTTAAGGCTGCCAGCGTTTTCGCGAGCATGGCGCGAAGCGGATCGAGCAGTTCCTGGCTATGGAGAGGTTGTTTCGCAAGTTGATTCTGTACGGCGGAAACCACAACTGGATTACGGTGCCCCACGTTGAAAATACCAAAACCCCCCAGGCAATCGATAAACTCCTGTCCCTGGGTGTCGACAAGCGTATTCAGACTGCCCGCTTGCCACTCTACGGCTCCGTAATCCCCGCCGGCGGTAACAGATTTGCGATACTCCAGAAAACCTGGATTCACATGCTCCTTAAAGTAATCAATGACCTCACGGTTAAGTTGTTTCATCTCCTCATGATCAAGCGTTCGCTTCTCAATGAGATTCAGTGCGTGCGCGGTACAGGCAAGAGCCGAGGCGCTGGAAGGTAACCTGTTCAAAATATGCTCCCGGGGATCGCGTATCACATGATACTGAGTTAAGTATTGCAGGGATTACGCCACCTCAGATGCCTTAACAAAAATCGGGATAAACGCCAGGTGAAATCAAAGTTGCACAATATTTAATCATGCCATCGCGCGCCGCACGGGATAAGGGATAACGAGCCGGGGATGGGGTGTCGTCAATTGCACTGCTCCAGGGCAGGGAATGCGCCTTAAGTGTGCACCGGGGTATCATGCTTTGTAGGTAGTTTCATGCCGAAAGTATTTTAAATCAATTAATTAGAAAAACGCACGAAAAGTGCGGTTTAACCGAGATTTGCGATCTCAATCATATTTAACAACTAAAGATAAATTTTTTATCGCCGAAAAAACATAAGCCACAAAATTAACATTCAAATAACCTGCAAGGGATGCTCACTATGTCCTCTCCTGACTATGTCACCCAGAATGAATATCCACTGGACGATGACACCACGCTTATGTCGACCACCGACCTCCACAGCTACATGACCCACACTAACGACACCTTTGTGCAAGTGAGCGGCTTTACGCTCCAGGAGCTGCTCGGGCAACCGCACAACATTGTGCGTCATCCGGATATGCCGAAAGCGGCTTTTGCCGACATGTGGTACACGCTGCAAAAGGGCGAACCCTGGAGCGGGATTGTCAAAAACCGACGTAAAAATGGCGATCACTATTGGGTACGCGCCAATGCGGTACCAATGGTGCGTAACGGCCAGATGACGGGCTATATGTCCATTCGTACCCGCGCCACGCAGGACGAGGTCGCCGCGGTGGAGCCGCTTTATAAGGCGCTCAACGAAGGACGCTGCAAAAAACGCATTCATAAAGGGCTGGTGGTGCGCAAAGGTTGGCTCGGCAAATTACCGGCGATGCCGCTGCGCTGGCGCGTGCGTAGCGTAATGGCGGTACTTTTCGCGGTGATGGCCGCAACGCTGGTTGCCAGTGCCGCGGGCTGGGCTTCGTTGGTGGCGGCAGCCGTGGTGATGCTGCTTGGCACCCTGGTGTTTGAGCAACAGATTGTCCGCCCGGTGGAAAACGTCGCACGGCAGGCGCTCAGGGTCGCTACCGGAGAGCGTAACAGCGTGCAGCATCTTAACCGCAGCGATGAACTGGGGCTGACGCTGCGGGCCGTCGGACAGCTGGGGCTGATGTGCCGCTGGCTGATCAACGACGTCTCCAGCCAGGTGGTGAGCGTGCGCGACGGCAGCGACAGGCTGGCGCAGGGCAATGAAGATCTCAACGACCGCACGCGCCAGACCGTGGCTAACGTGCAGCAGACCGTGGCAACAATGAACCAGATGGCGGCGTCGGTGCAGAGTAACTCTGAGACCGCAGCCGAAGTCGACAAGCTGTCGATGGCTGCCAGCAGCGCGGCCACGCAGGGGGGCACCGTGATGCAGACCGTGGTGAAAACCATGGATGACATTGCCGACAGTACCCAGCGCATTGGCTCTATTACCTCGCTTATCAATGACATTGCCTTCCAGACCAATATTCTGGCGCTGAACGCCGCGGTTGAGGCGGCACGCGCAGGCGAGCAGGGGAAAGGCTTTGCGGTGGTAGCGGGCGAAGTGCGTCATCTTGCCAGCCGCAGCGCGAACGCGGCTAACGATATTCGCAAGCTGATCGACGCCAGCGCCAGCAAAGTGCAGTCGGGCGCCGAGCAGGTCCACGCCGCGGGACGTACTATGGATGATATTGTCGAGCAGGTGAAAAACGTCACGCAGCTCATCGCGCAGATCAGTCACGCCACCTCAGAGCAGGCGACAGGCCTGACAGAGCTGACCCGTGCTGTGGCAGAGCTGGACAGCATTACGCAGAAAAATGCTGACCTGGTTGAAGAGAGCGCGCAGATTTCCGCGATGGTTAAGCACCGGGCCGGACGTCTTGAAGATGCGGTTACCGTGCTGCATTAAGAAATGTATGCTTCGATAAAGCCGTTTATTCCTCCGGGGTAAACGGCTTTTTTGTTTTTCAGAATAAGTTATGTTGTTAATGAAATATTAAGTAACTAAAAAAAGTGCCCGGTTTTTAATTGTTACAATCCAGATTCATTGAGAGTGAAAAATAAAAAAACGATCAAAGTCATAAAGTTAGCGTGTTTCCTGTCGATAACAGCGATCGTCTGAGAAATAATCACATCGATGGGGTAAATATGTTCATACATGACGTAAAGATCGGCACGAAATTATTTCTGGCGTTTGGATTATTTATTGTCCTGATGGTCGTCAGCGCAAGCTTGTCTCTGATGAGCCTGAATCGGGCAAACAATGGAATGCAAACCATCCTTACCAGCGACTATCCAACGACGGTAAAAGCGAACCAGTTAATCGACAACTTCCAGGAATTTATAAGCACGCAGCAGCTCATGCTGCTGGACGAACAGGGGACGTACACGGCGCAATCAGAGCAGCGTCTGAAGGCGATCAGCGAGCGCATCTCCGCAATCCTGAGCGAGCTGGACAACGCTCTCAAGGATAAAAAATCCCAACAGGTGCTGGCCGATATCCACGGCGTACGCCAGCAATATCTTGACTCGCGCTACCGCATTTTGCAGGCCGTGCAGAATAACGACCGTGCGGGCGCGATAAACGAAATGATGACCAACACCCTGAATCTGCAACAGTCCTATAAAGCGAAAGTGCAGGCGCTGATTGCGATCCAGGACCATGAAATGCAGAGTGCGGGCGAGCAGGTGGAAGGCGATTTCCGCACCAATCGTCTCCTGCTGGCCCTGATTACGCTTTTCAGCGTCGCGGCAGCCAGCCTGACTGGCTGGTTCATTGTGCGATCCATTACCCGACCGCTGAACGACGCGGTGAATTTTGCGGAGGCCATTGCCGATGGCGATCTCACCGGCAGCATTATCTCGCACGGTAAAGATGAAACCGGACTGCTACTCACCGCACTGATGGAGATGAAAACGCGCCTGCTGGAGATTGTGCAGCAGGTGCAAACCGGATCGGAAAACATCTCCAGCGCCGCCGCGCAAATTGTCGCGGGCAACCAGGATCTGGCTGCCCGCACGGAGGAGCAGGCCAGTTCCGTTGAACAAACGGCCGCGTCGATGGAGCAGATCACCGCTACGGTGAAGAACACCGCGTCCCACACCGGAGAAGCGACGAACCTGTCTGCCGATGCGGCTGCTGTGGTCAAAAACAACGGCGAGATGATGAAGCAGGTCACCAGCAAGATGCGACTGATTAACGAAACATCGAACAGGATGTCCGACATTATCGACCTGATCGACGCCATTGCCTTCCAGACTAATATTCTGGCGCTGAATGCGGCGGTCGAAGCGGCGCGCGCGGGTGAGCATGGTCGTGGCTTTGCGGTGGTGGCGGGCGAGGTACGCCAGCTCGCGCAGAAAAGTGCAACATCTGCGAGTGAGATCCGCCAGCTGATTGAAAGCTCCACAAGCCAGACGCAGGACGGCATGAACCTTGTGGAGAAGGCCAGCGGGCTTATCAACGGCATGGTCGGCAACGTAGAGGAGATGGACGTAATCCTGCGTGAGATTCGCCAGGCCAGCCACGAACAGACGGAAGGCATCTCGCAGATCAACAGCGCGATTGGCCTGATAGACGCCACCACCCAGCAGAACTCCGCGCTGGTGGAGGAGTCCGTTGCGGCGGCGGCATCCCTTAACGAACAGGCCATGCACCTGAAAGAGCTGGTCCGCGTTTTCCGCGTGAGCGACGGCGTGCTGGCTTAATCCAGCTGGGAGATCTCCAGCGCCGCGCGGTCAATCACGCCGATAATCTGTTTCAACTGCGCGTCGCTGAGCTCTCCCTGATTAACCTTCAGATCCAGTACCGCTTTGAAGTTATCCAGCGCCCGCTTCATCTGCGGGTTTTTGCGCAGCTGGAAACCGACGGAGCGCGCCTTGATACGCGTCTGGATCTGCTCCAGCTGTTCCCGGTTATTTTCCAGCCACTGTTCTCCGGCGGCGTTAATCGCAATCCGCTTACGGCCGTTCTCTTCTTCGGTAATGGTGATAAGCGCCTGATCCTGCAAGTAATCCAGCGTCGGATAGATCACGCCAGGGCTTGGCGTGTAATGTCCCTGCGTCAGGTTTTCGATCTCTTTGATCAGTTCGTAACCATGGCTCGCGTTGCGGGTCAGGATATCCAGGATCACCAGCCGCAAATCGCCATGACCAAAAAATCGTGGCCGGCGTCCGCCGCCGTCGTGTTCGTGTCGCATGTTTTTCCCTCAATTTGATATATCTAAACTATATCTAAGATATATTCAGATGTAATCTAAAAAATCTTGATTTCTTGGTTAATAGCAATCATTATCATTAAAAATTCATTCCGATATATCGTATTCACCTGAGAAGGGCATCAACATGGCATCTACCCGTTACCCTCAACGTGTCCGCAATGACCTGCGTTTTCGTGAGCTGAACGTGCTGCGCACTGAGCGAGTCAGCGCAGGATTTCAGCGCATTGTGCTAGGCGGCGAGGCGCTGGAGGGCTTTAGCTCTCGCGGCTTTGACGACCATACCAAAGTCTTTTTCCCGGCACCGGGCACCACTTTCGTGCCGCCTGTGGTGACCGATGAAGGCATCGACTGGGGCGACGGCGCGCGTCCGCAGGCACGTGACTATACCCCGCTGTACGATGACGAAAAACATGAGCTGGCGCTCGATTTCTTCGTTCATGATGGCGGCATTGCCAGCAACTGGGCGGTAGAGGCTAAGGTGGGCGACAAGCTGACCATCGGCGGGCCGCGCGGTTCGCTGGTGGTGCCGGAAGATTACGCCTGGCAGCTGTACGTGTGCGACGAGTCGGGGATGCCCGCGCTGCGCCGCCGTTTAGAAGGCATCGCAAAACTGCCTGTTCGCCCGGCGATCCACGCCATTGTCACCGTGGGCGATGCGGCGTATGAGGACTATCTGGCGCACCTGAGCGGGTTCAACATCACCTGGGTTATCGGCCACAACGAGCAGGCGGTGGCCGACCATCTTGCCGCGCTGGCCGTGCCGGAAGAGGATTACTTTATCTGGCTGACCGGGGAGGGGAAGGTGGTGAAACGCCTGAGCCGTCAGTTTGAAAACGACGCAATTGACCCGCAGCTGGTGCGTGCCAGCGCGTACTGGCACGCCAAATAATCAGGCAGCGGGATCCAGCTGCGCTTCGCTCACCTGATGTTCGAGCGAGGCGCATACCTCTTTCAGCGCTTTCTCCTGCTGGGCAAAGTAGGCTTCCATATTGCTGAGCGACGAGACGAGCAGCCAGGACTCTTCCTTCTCCAGCTCTGCCAGCTCGTTCACCAGGGTGTCGATTTGCTCACGCACCTGCGCCATCTTTTTACGAATACGTTCCAGGTCGTTCAGTCTGTCGCTTGCCATCATCGGTTCGAATCCTTGTTGCAGACGGGCGACCAGCGAGCGAATGGCCTTCACGTCGCCGCGCTGTTTGGCCTGGTTGAGTTGCACCATCATCCTGTTGGCTTCCTCTTTTAAATCATCGGCAACCAGATCCGGGTGGCATAGCTTGCTCGCCTGACGCCAGAGCCGCTTCAGCTCGTTCCGATCCTCTTCTGAGAGATCCTTGCCTTTACGCAGGCGAACTTCGGCATCATGATGCTGTTCGCGATACTTCTTGTACTCTTCGTTGGCCTCATCGCGCGCCTGACGTGCCGGCTCTTCTGCACGCGTTAAACCGGTCTCCAGCTCCATTGCTTCGGCCAGCAGGTTGGCAATCAGATTGCTTTGCTGCTGAAGATGTTTGCGCGCCTCTGCCGCCTGAACGGAATCCGCAGGCAGATCTCGCCAGCGCCGGGTGAGCGTTGTCAGAACCTCTACGGCCTGCGCCATATAGTCCTGGCAGCGGCGGTAATCCTCTTCCCGACGACGCGTCTCCGCCTGCTGACGACGCAGGTTAAGCTCCGCCAGCGTTTTACGCAGGGCGAGGATCTGCTGCATCAACGGCCCGAGGCGGGAGAAATAGAGATCGTTGAACTCATCTAGCTGCTGTACCCGGGCGTTACGGCGATCAATCAGATCGCGCAGACGCTCTTCCAGGGCTTTCAGCTCCAGCTTGCTGGCCGCCAGCTGTGGGTCACGCCACGGGGTAACGGCGCGCTGGCTTTGCAGCCAGGCGGTGATAGCGCGAAGGGCTGCGGTGTAGTTTTTCTGCTCAAGCGCCGCGACGATGGACAGGAGATCATCGTCAAAGGCTTCCTCTTTGAGACGTTTCAGCTGGCTCCGGATGATGTCGTCATCTTCCAGCTCAATGGCATTTTTAATGATTTCTAGCCGTTTGATCGGTGTGCTCATGATGCCTTTCGCTCTGGCGCTTAAGTATTTGAGTTAAGGTTAGTTGTTGTAAAAGCTACAGGAAATAATACACACGGATGATGATCGGCGCGATGGGGGATTTCTTTAGTTTTTAGGGTTTGTGAGGGGAAGCGACAGGCCGGGCTACGTGTGGTGGATTACTTACAAAAAAGCCACTCAATCGAGTGGCTTAACTGGATGATTCTAAAGCTAAAATTTGGTGGCCCCTGCTGGACTTGAACCAGCGACCAAGCGATTATGAGTCGCCTGCTCTAACCACTGAGCTAAGGGGCCGTGGCGGTGAATTATAAAGTAACTCCCCTCAGCAATCCAGCCATTCACACCTGCCTGCTGTTTTTATAAACAACGCATAATCAATCCTTTATACTTACCTTAAGATGCATAGACAGGAGTAGAGATGATCAACGATATTCTGGCCCCTGGCCTGCGGGTGGTGTTCTGCGGTATCAATCCGGGTAAGTCATCGGCGCACACCGGTTTTCACTTTGCTCATCCGGGAAATCGCTTCTGGAAGGTGATCCACCAGGCCGGTTTTACCGACAAACAGCTTAAGCCGGAAGAAGAGCAGCAGCTGCTGGATACGCGCTGTGGCATCACCATGCTGGTCGAGCGACCCACGGTACAGGCAAGCGAAGTGAATCTGCATGAGCTGCGCGCTGGCGGGCGTGAGCTGATCGCGAAAATTGAAGACTATCAGCCCGCGGCGCTGGCGATCCTCGGCAAGCAGGCCTACGAGCAGGCGTTCAGCCAGCGCGGCGCCAGCTGGGGTAAGCAGAACATTACCATTGGCGTAACGCAGGTGTGGGTGCTGCCGAACCCGAGCGGGCTGAACAGGGCGACGCTGGACAAGCTGGTGGAGGCGTATCGGGAACTGGATGAGGCGCTGGTGGTGAGGGGGCTTTAGCTCCTCTGCGGCCTGATGCCCTCACCCTGACCCTCTCCCACAGGGAGAGGGAATAAACAAAAAAAAAAGCTCCCGATTGGGAGCTTTTTCATTTCAGGGCCGATTAATCGTCCAGGAAGCTACGCAGTACTTCAGAGCGGCTCGGATGGCGCAGCTTACGCAGCGCCTTCGCTTCGATCTGACGGATACGTTCGCGGGTAACGTCAAACTGTTTACCCACTTCTTCCAGCGTGTGGTCGGTGTTCATGTCGATACCGAAACGCATACGCAGCACTTTGGCTTCACGGGCGGTCAGGCCAGCCAGCACGTCGTGCGTAGCGGCACGCAGGCTCTCGGTGGTGGCAGAGTCCAGCGGCAGCTCGAGGGTGGTATCCTCGATGAAATCACCCAGATGCGAATCTTCATCATCACCGATTGGCGTTTCCATGGAGATTGGCTCTTTAGCGATTTTCAGCACTTTACGGATCTTGTCTTCCGGCATCAGCATGCGTTCAGCCAGCTCTTCCGGCGTCGGCTCGCGGCCCATCTCCTGTAACATCTGGCGAGAGATACGGTTGAGTTTGTTGATGGTCTCAATCATATGCACCGGAATACGGATGGTGCGCGCCTGGTCTGCGATAGAGCGGGTGATCGCCTGACGGATCCACCAGGTAGCATAGGTGGAGAACTTGTAACCACGACGGTATTCAAACTTATCTACCGCTTTCATCAGACCGATGTTGCCTTCCTGAATCAGATCCAGGAATTGCAGGCCACGGTTGGTGTATTTCTTGGCGATAGAGATAACCAGACGTAAGTTCGCTTCAACCATCTCTTTCTTCGCACGGCGGGCTTTCGCTTCACCGATGGACATACGACGGTTGATGTCTTTCACCTGCTCGATGGTCAGGCCGGTCTCTTCTTCAATCTGATGCAGTTTTTGCAGGCCGCGCTGTACGTCTTCTTTCACGTCGTGCAGCTTTTCAGACCACGGCTTGTTCATCGCGATAGCGGCGTTGAACCAGGTTTCGCTGGTTTCATTGCCGGTGAAGAGGGTAATGAAGTTCTTCTTCGGCATTTTGCACTGTTCAACGCACAGCTTCATGATGATACGTTCCTGGGTACGTACGCGATCCATCATCACGCGCATGCTGTTCACCAGGTAGTCGAACTGTTTTGGCACCAGGCGGAACTGTTTGAACACTTCAGACAGCTTCAGGATCTCTTCCTGAGCGGCGGCATGGCTGCGGCCTTTCGCTTTGATGGTGTCACGCGTCACTTCGTACTGGGTACGCAGCTCGGCAAACTTCTCACGCGCCAGTTCAGGGTCGATGCTGTTGTCATCGTCGCTGCTGTCGTCCTCTTCTTCTTCATCTTCGTCTTCGTCGTCATCCATCTCTTCCTGAGACAGCTCAGAACCGACGTGAGTGGCGGTTGGCGCCATATCTTCTTCAGCGTTCGGGTCGACAAAGCCAGTGATCAGATCGGACAGACGCGCTTCTTCCGCTTCGACGCGATCGTACTGCTCCAGCAGATAGGTAATCGCTTCCGGGTATTCGGCAACAGAGCACTGAACCTGGTTGATCCCGTCTTCGATGCGTTTTGCGATGTCAATTTCGCCTTCGCGGGTCAACAGTTCAACGGTACCCATTTCGCGCATGTACATACGGACCGGGTCAGTGGTACGCCCGATTTCAGATTCCACGCTGGACAGGACCTGTGCAGCAGCTTCTTCCGCATCTTCGTCAGTGTTGTTGGAGGTTTCAGCCAGCAACAGATCATCGGCATCCGGTGCTTCTTCCATCACCTGAATGCCCATGTCATTGATCATTTGGATGATATCTTCGATCTGATCTGAATCGACGATATCTTCCGGCAGATGGTCATTGACCTCGGCATAGGTCAGATAGCCTTGCTCCTTACCGCGTTGGACAAGAAGTTTCAGCTGTGACTGCGGGTTTTGCTCCATAAGACGGTATCCACACTTAATTCGTTTGATTGGTGTCGGCGATGGGCTGCCAACCTTTAAAGCGAGGGCGTACTTATATTTTTGCCGCTGCCTCTCAGTGCGGCTGCCGGGGGCTTCCCGATCGATATTCGGCACTTAAGCCGTTAAATTTTTTATTTCTTCGCCAGTTCCTGGTTAATCATCCAGAGCTCCCGGCGTTCTTCGCTGCTCAGGCCATGGGTGCGCTCGCGAGCTATCAACTCTTCCTGGCGCAACTCAAGCATCGAATCAAACATATGGTTGAGCGAGTCGGTGAACGTTTTTTCTGCGATATCCTTATCTGCTATATCGTCCCACATCGACAGTTTTTCAAGGGTAGCGGCCTCTTTTGTGCCGCGATAATGCTCTAAAAGTTGTCCGGTGGTCAGACCTGGCTGAGACAAACAAGTGTTGACCAATTCTGAAAATAAGCCAAGCCCGGGCAATTTTTCGTGGTTCAAACCCGCCAGCGACGGCACTTGCGGAGCAAGTTCGGGGTTTTGCACCAGCAACCCTATCAGTATACGCATGGTTGTGCGTTTTAGCTGAGGCGCGGGGCGTACCGTGCCGTTTTCAGCCTGTTTCGGCATTAAACGTTCAAGCTGGCTGTCATCCAGAATGCCGAGCTTGTTGCCTAACTCCTGACGCAGATAGATGCGCAGCGTTTCGCCGGGCACCTGGCTGATTAACGGCAGCGCCAGCGTGCTGAGCTGCGCGCGCCCGTCAGGAGTACTCAAATCAACCTGCGGCATCAGGCTGTTAAACAGAAACGTGGAGAGCGGCTGAGCCTGCTCCATCCGCGCTTCAAACGCCGCTTTGCCCTCTTTACGCACCAGCGTATCCGGGTCTTCACCGTCGGGCAGGAACATAAAGCGTAGCTGACGCCCGTCGGTCATATACGGCAACGCGGTTTCCAGCGCTCGCCAGGCGGCGTCGCGTCCTGCGCGGTCACCGTCGTAACAGCAAATCACGTTGTTGGTGACGCGGAACAGCAGCTGGATATGGTCCGCCGTGGTGGACGTTCCCAGCGACGCAACGGCATAGTTAATGTCGTACTGCGCCAGCGCAACAACATCCATATAGCCTTCGACGACCAGAAGACGCGGAGGTTCCGCATTATCCTGCTGTGCCTCATAAAGACCGTAAAGCTGGCGGCCCTTATGGAAAATATCGGTTTCCGGGGAGTTAAGGTATTTCGGCAGGGCATCGCCCAGCACGCGACCACCAAAACCTATCACCCGGCCACGCTTGTCGCGGATCGGGAACATCACCCGTTCACGGAAGCGGTCGTAGCTTCGTCCCTGGTCGTTGGTGACCAGCATGCCTGCGTCGATGAGGGATTTACGATCTTCGCTATTGCCGCCAAAACGCTTTAACACGTTGTCCCAGCCGGGCGGGGCGTAACCAATAGCGAAACGCGCAATCACATCGTCACTCAGCCCGCGCTTGTTCAGATACTGACGCGCAGGCTCAGCCGCAGAGTGCTTAAGAGACTGTTGGTAAAACGAATTCAGGCCATCCATCAGTTGGTACAGCGTTTGCCGCTGATGGCGCTCGATCTGACTTGGCCCACTGCCTGCTTCATACGGCACTTCAAGGTTATGCATCGCCGCCAGCTCTTCGACGGTTTCAACGAACTCGAGCTTGTCGTAGTTCATCAAAAAATCGACGGCATTACCGTGTGCGCCACAGCCGAAGCAATGGTAGAACTGTTTTTCACCGTTTACGGTGAAAGAGGGGGTTTTTTCGTTATGGAACGGACAGCACGCATGGTAGTTCTTGCCCTGCTTTTTTAGCTTCACCCGCGCGTCGATGAGATCGACGATGTCGGTTCTGGCAAGCAGGTCATTGATGAAAACGCGTGGGATTCTTCCGGCCATATGCCCCAAAAATTTAAGCGACTTATAAACGAAAACAAGCCGCGCATTCCTTCCGGAAGCACGGCCTTACGACTACAACTCTGTCTGTCAATTGAGGGCTGTGGCCCTCAACAGATTAGTACAGACGAGTACGGCGTGCGTTTTCGCGAGCCAGTTTCTTCGCGTGACGTTTCACAGCGGAAGCTTTAGCGCGCTTACGTTCGGTCGTTGGTTTTTCATAAAACTCACGACGACGAACTTCAGCCAGAACACCTGCTTTCTCGCATGAACGTTTGAAGCGACGCAGTGCTACGTCGAACGGCTCGTTTTCACGTACTTTAATTACCGGCATGTAACTCTCACCTTTAATAAATTCGGTTTGCCGCTGGCATCAACGCCAGCTTATTTCAAAATGGTGCGGAATTTTACTGCAAATGCTGCTGCTTTGTAAAGCACCGATGCGATTTTGAAAGGGACTTTAATAAGGGTGAGGAGTATACACGAGGCTTCTTCCTGGGGCGAACAAAGTTTTACAACAATCCGCCCAGGCTCTACACTGCGCGGTATTGAAACGAGGTAAAACAAGTCATGCGTGTACTGGGTATTGAAACATCCTGCGATGAAACCGGCATCGCGATTTACGACGACGAAAAAGGGCTTCTGGCCAACCAGCTGTATAGTCAGGTGAAATTGCACGCTGATTACGGCGGCGTCGTGCCTGAACTGGCCTCTCGTGACCACGTGCGTAAAACGGTTCCCCTGATTCAGGCGGCGCTTAAAGAGGCCGGGTTGAGTGCAAAAGATATTGATGCCGTGGCCTATACCGCAGGGCCGGGCCTGGTCGGCGCGCTGCTGGTCGGCGCAACGGTAGGGCGTTCGCTGGCCTTCGCGTGGGATGTTCCGGCCATTCCGGTTCACCATATGGAAGGGCATCTTCTGGCGCCGATGCTGGAAGACAATCCGCCAGAGTTCCCGTTTGTGGCGCTCCTGGTTTCCGGTGGGCATACCCAGCTGATTAGCGTAACGGGCATTGGCAAGTACGCGCTGCTGGGCGAGTCGATCGACGATGCTGCCGGTGAAGCCTTCGACAAAACCGCCAAGCTGCTGGGGCTGGATTACCCGGGCGGCCCGATGCTGTCGAAAATGGCGTCGCAGGGAACGGAAGGGCGCTTTGTCTTCCCGCGACCGATGACCGACCGTCCGGGGCTGGATTTCAGCTTCTCTGGCCTGAAAACTTTCGCGGCCAATACTATCCGCAATAATGACGACAGTGAGCAGACCCGTGCCGATATCGCCCGTGCGTTCGAAGACGCGGTGGTGGATACGCTGATGATCAAGTGCAAGCGCGCGCTGGATCAGACCGGCTTTAAGCGTCTGGTGATGGCGGGCGGCGTGAGCGCTAACCGCACGCTGCGCGCGAAGCTCGCCGAGATGATGCAAAAGCGTCGCGGGGAAGTGTTCTATGCGCGTCCGGAGTTCTGTACCGATAACGGGGCGATGATCGCTTACGCCGGAATGGTTCGTCTGAACGCCGGCGCAACGGCTGACCTGAGCGTGTCTGTGCGTCCGCGCTGGCCGCTGGCGGAACTGCCTGAGGCGTGAGTTTCTTTGCCCGGTGGCGCTGCGCTTACCGGGCCTACAAGATCCACGTGTGCTAACGTGCAATAAACCACCCTACACCCGCAACATTCCTTTCTCTTCCAGAAACGCAATAATCGTCGCTAAACCGTCGCCCGCCTTCAGGTTGGTAAACGTCCACGGACGCTCGCCGCGCATGCGATTAGTGTCGCGCTCCATTACCTCCAGCGACGCACCGACGTACGGCGCGAGGTCGGTTTTGTTGATCACCAGAAAATCGGATTTGGTGATCCCCGGCCCGCCCTTGCGCGGGATTTTTTCCCCTTCGGCCACGTCGATGACGTAGATGGTGAGGTCCGCCAGCTCCGGGCTGAAGGTCGCGCTCAGGTTATCCCCGCCGCTTTCCACGAAGATCAGATCCAGATTGCCGAACTTCTCGCTGAGTGCTTCCACCGCCGCCAGGTTCATTGAGGCATCTTCGCGGATGGCGGTGTGCGGACAGCCGCCCGTTTCCACCCCCACGATGCGCTCTGGCTCCAGCGCACCCGCCTCGGTCAGGATGCGCTGATCCTCTTTGGTGTAGATATCGTTGGTCACCACCGCCAGGTGATAGGTGTCGCGCATCGCCTTGCAGAGCGCTTCCAGCAGGGCGGTTTTGCCCGACCCTACCGGGCCGCCCACGCCAACGCGCAGGGGATGTTTGTAATCAGCCATGTTGACTCCTCAGGAACGGAATAGTCGTGAATATTGGGTTTCATGGCGCGCGGAGGCGATGGCCGACAGCGGCGTAGCGGCCCCCAGCGCGTCGTCGCCACGTAAAAATGCCTGTTCAAACCCGGCGGCAAAATGGTCGCTCAGGTCGATAATCAGCTGTTGTGCGGCCTGCTGCCCAAACGGTACCAGCTTGACGCCCGCCATCACCGCGCTCTCTATCCAGCTGTAGCCCAGGCTCAGCGCCAGCTCGCGCGCGTTAATGCCCCAGCGCACGCCGAGCCACGCCATGCCGCCGAGCTGGCTTCGCATCAACAGCGGCAGCCATTCTGGCGGGCAGGCGGGTTCCCAGCTTTTAATCAGGCGCGTAAAGGCCGCGCCACGGTTGCGTTCTTCATCGCGCAGCTCGCGCGTTTCCCGGCAGGCGAGCAGGTATGCCGTCCAGCGTTTTGCTGTCGCGACGTCCTGCTTCTCGCAGGCACGATACAGGCGGATAAACAGCGGAAGGTCGACGCAGAAAAAGCTCTGCTCCATCTGCTGGATCTGCCAGCGCCTGAAGGCCTCAGCGTCCGTGACCCACCCGGCCTCAACGGCCCACTCCAGCCCCTGCGACCAGGTAAACGATCCGACCGGCAGGCTACTGCTGGAGAGCTGCATCAGGCGCAGCCGCTGGCGGGCGTGCTCCATCAGCTCATCAGCGCCAGCAGGGCGGAGACGATCAGCCCGCCGCCGAAGGTTTTACGCAGGCCGTCGTGACGGCGCAGCAGCAGCCCTGCCGCGAAGCTGGCACACAGCACCGTGGCGCTGGCTAACATAAACCCGCTGGTGAAGAGCCAGAAGCTGTGGCCGGACATCTCCACGCCGTGCGCCCAGCCGTGGAACATCGCCAGGGCTGGCACCGCCAGCAGCAGGCGATTTTCAGTCTTAAACATCATCACGCCGCAGACCGCCAGCGAGGCGATAATCAGCATCTCCATGCCGCTAAAGCCGCCGAGCAGGCTGCCCGCAACGGCACCAGCAAGCATCATGCCGAGCGTCGCTAACGGCAACAGCAGCTTGCGGCCGCTCAGGGCGGAGAGCACGCCAGCCCCCGTCAGCATCAGCAGGTGATCCAGCCCGGTCAGCGGATGGAGAAATCCGGCCTGGAAGCTGTCGGTCCCGTGGCCGGGATGCGCGAGCGCGGGAACGGAAAAAGCCAGCAGTAACAGCGGTAAGTACTTGCGCATGATGAGTCCTTAATGTGAATGAGCGTGAGAGTGGCTATGGCTGTGGGCATCGCTGGTGTAAGCGCCCGCTTCCGGTTCAAATGGCAGGCTGGCGAAGGTCACCTCCAGCCCGAACTGACGCAGCATATCGTCGAGGACGTGGTCGTGGTGGTAGCGCAGTTCGCCAGGCATTATTTGCAGCGGTACGTGACGATTGCCCAGGTGATAACAGGCGCGGGCGAGCAGGAACGGGTCGGCGCAGCGCACCACGGAAACCGACTCCGGGGCGGCGATCACTTCGATCACCTCGCTGCCATCGTCGGTAGTCAGCAGGTCGCCCCCGCGCAGCAGCAGGCCGCGCGGCAGCATTAGCCCGGCTTCGCGGCCGTCGTTCAGCGCCACGCGGGCGCGGCTTTTTACCCGCACATCAATCGGTAGCGTGACGCTGGCGGTAATCGGATGCGCATGGTCCAGGCGTTGGGTTAAATAGATCATCATGACTCCTCAAAACAGAAAATAGCGTTGCGCCATCGGCAAAACCTCTGCCGGTTCGCTGGTGATCAATTCGCCGTCGACGCGTACCTCATAGGTTTGCGCGTCAACGGTGATATTCGGCTGTAAATCGTTGTGGATCATGTCGGCCTTTTTCACCGACCGGCAGCCTCTCACCACCGCGGTGGCACTTTGCAGTCCGAGCCGTTGCGGAATGCCGCTGGCATCAGCAGCCTGAGAGACAAACGTCAGCCGCGTGGCGTGGCGTGCGGCACCAAGGGCACCAAACATCGGGCGGTAATGTACCGGCTGCGGCGTGGGGATCGAGGCGTTGATGTCGCCCATCGGCGCGCAGGCGATCATCCCGCCTTTGACGATGGTGGCGGGTTTGACGCCAAAGAAGGCGGGGGACCAGACCACCAGATCCGCCAGCTTGCCCGCCTCAATAGAACCGACCTCATGGGCGATGCCGTGGGTCAGCGCCGGGTTGATGGTGTATTTGGCGACATAGCGCTTCACGCGGAAGTTATCGTTATCGCCGGTCTCTTCCGGCAGTGCGCCGCGCTGCACCTTCATGCGGTGCGCCACCTGCCAGGTGCGGATAATCACTTCCCCCACGCGGCCCATTGCCTGTGAATCTGACGAGGTGAGCGAGAACGCGCCGATATCGTGCAGCACGTCTTCGGCGGCGATGGTCTCCCGGCGAATGCGGGATTCGGCAAACGCCACGTCCTCGGCGATATCCGGGTCGAGGTGATGGCAAACCATCAGCATGTCCAGGTGCTCGTCGATGGTGTTGACCGTGTAGGGCAGCGTCGGGTTGGTGGAGGAGGGCAGAATATTCGGGTGCGCGCAGGCGGTGATGATATCCGGCGCATGGCCGCCGCCCGCCCCTTCGGTGTGGAAGGTGTGGATGGTGCGCCCGGCGATGGCGGCCAGCGTGTCTTCGACAAAACCGGACTCGTTCAGCGTGTCGCTGTGCAGCGCCATCTGAATATCCATCTCTTCAGCGACCTCCAGCGAACAGTTGATGGCCGCAGGCGTCGCGCCCCAGTCTTCGTGGATCTTAAGCCCGATGGCACCTGCGGCGATCTGCTCGCGCAGCGCGTCCGGGTTGGAGCCGTTCCCTTTACCCAGCAGGCCAATATTCACCGGTAGCGTATCGGCTGCCTGCAACATGCGGGCGATATACCACGGCCCCGGCGTGCAGGTGGTGGCGTTTGTGCCTGCCGCAGGCCCGGTGCCGCCGCCGATCATGGTGGTGACGCCAGACACCAGCGCCTCTTCCGCCTGCTGCGGACAGATCCAGTGGATGTGGGTGTCGATCCCGCCTGCGGTGACGATCTTCCCTTCGGCGGCGATCACCTCCGTTGCCGCGCCAATCGGGATCGTCACGCCGGGCTGAATGTCCGGGTTTCCGGCTTTGCCGACGGCGAAGATCCGCCCATCTTTTACGCCGATATCCGCTTTCACGATCCCCCAGTGATCGACGATCAGCGCGTTGGTGAGTACCAGATCCACGCAGTCGTCGGCGGTCATCTGCCCCTGTCCCATACCGTCGCGGATCACTTTTCCGCCGCCGAATTTAACCTCTTCGCCGTAGATCGTGAGATCGTCTTCCACTTCGATCCACAGCTCGCTGTCGGCCAGCCGCACTTTATCCCCGGTAGTGGGGCCGAACATATCGGCATACGCCCGGCGTGAAATCTCAGCCATGTTTCACCTCGCCCATGACCTCGCCGCGAAAGCCGAAAATGCGCTGTGCGCCCGTCACCTGCACCAGCGTCACTTCCCGCTTCTGGCCGGGCTCGAAGCGCACGGCAGTGCCGGCAGGGATGTTCAGCCGGTAACCTCGGGTGGCCTCGCGATCGAACTTCAGCGCCGGGTTGACCTCGTAAAAGTGGTAGTGCGATCCGACCTGGATCGGCCTGTCGCCGTGGTTTTCCACGATCACACTTCGGGTTTCGCGCCCGACGTTGAGAGCAATGTTTCCGGACTGGATCCGGTATTCGCCTGGGATCATCACGCGCTCCTTACACGATCGGGTTGTGGACGGTGACGAGCTTGGATCCGTCCGGAAAGGTAGCTTCCACCTGGATATCCGGGATCATCTCCGGCACGCCTTCCATCACCTGATCGCGCGTCAGGACGTGGCGGCCGGCTTCCATCAGCGAGGCGACGGTTTCGCCATCGCGCGCGCCTTCCATAATAAAGGCGCTGATCAGCGCGACCGATTCCGGGTAGTTGAGCTTTACCCCGCGCGCGAGGCGGCGTTCGGCAACCAGCGCGGCGGTGAACAGCAACAGCTTGTCTTTTTCTCTGGGAGTCAGTTCCATAGCGTTTCTCTTATGTTTGCCAGATGCGCGGCGAACAGGCGGTTTTGGAAGTTAAAAGCGGGCGAAGCGACTGCCAGATATCGCGCATCACCCGCTGACAAATCAGGTTGTCGTGGGAGAGAAAACGCACCGACAGCAGATCGTCGGTGAGCGTCGCCCCGCCAACGTTTTCCAGCGGGGCGAGAAGCGCACGCACCGCGTCGAGAAGTGCTTCCCGGGCCGGATAGAACAGCAGCGTGCCGACCCACGGATGGTCCGCGACGGGCGTCAGATCGCCACCGCTGAGATGCAGTCGCTCAATCAGACGCGGCTCGCCATCCACCCACACCTCAAGGCGGTTCTCCAGCGTGCCGTGGCTGAAGGTTTCGTTTATCACCGGACGGCCCAGACAGTACAGCTCCCACGCCAGCAGCGTGCTGGTGGCGTGCAGGTGAAAGACGGAACGCAGCGCGGCGTTAGCGCCGGGGAAAATAATGGTGTCCTGCGGCAGCCACTCCAGCGTAGCCTCTTCGTCGAGGTAAAAATGCTGACTGAGGCAGGCCAGCGGGCCGTTGCTGCGATAGAACTTACTGGCGCCGGGCATGGTGATGAGGGCATGGCTTTTGGCGTCGAGCCGCACGGAAATATCCAGCGTATCTCCGCCCACAATTCCGCCTGGCGGGTGCAGCAGGTAAAGGTGGCAGGTTTCCCCTTCGGGATAAAACGGACGCTGAACGGTGAGCGGCCCGCTGTGACGCGCGGAATGGAGAAGGGTTTTCTCAGGGGTATGACAAAACTGGAGGGCAAGCGAGGCCTGCCAGCCTTTGTATGAATTATCAGTGACCTGAGTTGCTAACATGGTGCTTCCATTTCCACACTATCGGGGTACGTTTCAGTATGCCCTGGCGGAAATGAAGGCTGTCATATGAGTCGCTTATGGATAAAAAAACGGCTCATGTGAGCCGGTTTCAGTAATGCAGGCCGGGTAAGCGCAGCGCCACCCGGCAAGAAAGGCTAGCGATAATCCTCTGCATCCACATCATACCCCGACGGCTCCCAGCGGATCGCCAGCAGCGACGCCAGACCGATAAACGGCGCCAGCGCAATCACCCAGAACACGGCGGTATCCAGCGAGGCGACCAGCAGCGGGAACAGAAACAGTGACAGCGTTGAACTGCTGCGCATCAGCGTCTGGTTAAGCCCCACGCCCACGCCGCGCAGCGAGGTCGGGTAGCTCAGGGAGGCAAACGTCATGGTATGCGCACCTGGACCAAAACCCTGACCAAACAGGAACAGCGCCAGCATCGCGACGGCGAATACGCCTTCCGTAGCCCCGTCAGGGCGGCCAATCAGCGCCAGGCCGAGCAGTGCCGTAAGCTGGCACGCATAACCCGCCAGAGACATCCGCCATGCGCCGAAGCGCGGAACATAGCGCACCGCCAGCAGCCCGCCGACAAACGCGAACAGCAGGTTAAGCGCCAGCGAGATCAGAATGGTCGTCAGCATCGACTGCACAAAGAAGCTGGAGATGATCACCGGCAGGCCAAAGGCTACGGCGTTATAGGCGAACGAGGAGACCACTGACAGCAGCGTGGCGAGCGTGGTACGCCGCAGATAGATACCGCGGAACAGGTTCAGGTAGTTCGACCATTTTGCCTTGTTCACGACAGGCGCGGGCTGGTCGAGCGCATCCTGCGGTACGTGGGCATTAATAATGTAAGACTGCCGCAGGATGGACGCCGCCTCCTTCAGATTGCCCTGATTCGCCGCCCAGACCGGGGATTCGCTCATATAGCGGCTGCGGATGGCGATAATCACCAGCGCGGGCACCGCGCCAAAGCCAAGGATCAGACGCCAGAGCCAGTCGCTGTGGCTTTCCGGCAGCACGGCGTAAAAGAAGAGCACCAGAAGATAAGAGATGCTGATGGCCGCGTACCAGGTGGGGCACCACATTGCGACGCTGGAGGCTTTATTCCCCGGGCCTTTCAGCCTGGCGAACTCGCTGAGAAACGCCATCGCGACGGGAAGGTCGATCCCAACGCCAAGACCCATCACAAAGCGCGCGCCCGCAAGCACATATTCGTTCGGGGCCAGCGCACAGGCGATAGCGGCAACGACAAAGAACACCATGTCGGCCATAAAGACGCGGTAGCGCCCGATTTTATCCGTAAGATAGCCGCCGAGCAGCGCCCCGACAATCGCGCCAAAGGTAATCGCCGAGGCCACCATGCCGGTACCGGCGGGCGTCAGGTTAAATTCGCGGGTGATGTCTTTGATGCCGAATGCCAGCGCGCCGAGATCGTAGGCATCGAGGAAAATTCCCCCGAGTGCGATACCGACCACGATGCGGGCATTGGCCCGGCCCTGAGAGCCGTCATTAACGAGACGTGAAACGTCCGATGCGCTACGCACCCACTTGATGTCGCCATCCGGGGTATTTCCTGCCGTTGGAAGGGGAGTTGAATCTGTGATTTCTGCCATTTTCTTTTTGTGTGGTTGTGTTGTGTCTCTAACAGTTACCACAGGCAGAAGGTGACAAAAATCACATTTGGTTATAAGGCATAACGAACGGTTTACTGAGCGTCTTTCTTTTCACGCCTGAGCTTCGTCCAGATCTTCGTTTCCTTACGCCGCCACAGGCGCTGAATGTTGTCGTGGTGGCGCAACAGGATCAGACACGAGAGCATCGACACCGGGAAGGTAAACTGCGGTTTAAACCACCAGACATAAAACGGGGCGATCAGTGCGCTGACGATGGCGCCCAGCGACGAATAACCGCTCAGCAGGATGGTCAGCAGCCAGGTGCCCGCCATCACGCCGGTGAGATCCCAGCCGATCGGCGCAATCGCGCCAAACGCGGTGGCAACGCCTTTACCGCCTTTAAAACCAAAGAAAACGGGCCAGATGTGGCCGACGCAGGCGGCGATGGCAATCAGCCCCAGCCAGAAGGGTGTGACGCCGAGCGCATACGCGCCCCAGACGGGAAGCATTCCTTTCAGAACATCAAAAATCAAAACCGCTACGGCTGCTCCCTTGCCGCCAATTCGTAGTACATTGGTCGCCCCCGGATTCCCGGAACCACTTTCACGCGGGTCAGGCAACCCGGCGATGCGGCAGACCAGAATGGCGCTGGAGATTGAGCCGCAAAGGTAGGCGAGGATAATCATTCCAGGCGCGATTGCACTCATAACGCTGTTCCGTTTTGAAAATGTATCTGTATTCTCAGCATCTGTGGATAATACGCATAATTCGCCGGAAGTGGTATCCGGTTTAGCCAAAAAGCAGGCAGGTCGTGATGGATATTGTATTTATAGAGCAACTTTCGGTAATCACCACAATTGGTGTTTACGACTGGGAACAGACCATCGAGCAGAAACTGGTGTTCGATATCGAAATGGGCTGGGACAACCGCAAGTCAGCAAAAAGCGATGATGTGAATGACTGTCTGAGCTACGCCGACATCAGTGAAACGGTCATCGCCCATGTGGAAGGGCAACGTTTTGCGCTGGTAGAACGCGTGGCGGAAGAGGTAGCAGACCTGCTGCTGAGCAGATTTAACTCCCCATGGGTGCGCATTAAGCTAAGCAAGCCGGGAGCGGTGGCGCGCGCCGCCAATGTAGGCGTGATCATCGAGCGTGGCACAAATCTGAAAGGAAAGATTTAACGTCATAATAGCTAAACCATTTTAGGTTATATCGGTCTTAAAGCTGTATCTTTCACGGTTGTCCGCGTGGGACACCGTTTTTTTATATCTTTTTAGGGGTTTATAGATGAGCGATATGCACTCGCTGCTGGTGGCGGCAATACTGGGTGTGGTCGAAGGATTGACGGAGTTTTTGCCGGTGTCCAGTACGGGCCATATGATTATCGTTGGCCATCTCCTGGGCTTTGAAGGCGATACCGCAAAGACGTTTGAGGTGGTTATTCAGCTGGGCTCTATCCTGGCGGTGGTCGTGATGTTCTGGCGACGTCTGTTTGGTCTGATCGGTATCCACTTCGGGCGTTTGCCGCAGCGTGAAGGAGAGCGCAAAGGGCGCCTGACGCTGATTCATATTCTGCTCGGGATGATCCCGGCGGTGGTGCTGGGGCTGGTGTTCCACGACACCATTAAATCGCTCTTCAACCCGATTAACGTGATGTACGCGCTGGTTGTCGGCGGCTTCCTGCTGATTGCCGCCGAAGTGCTGAAGCCAAAAACCCCGCGTGCGGAAGGTCTGGACGATATGACGTATCGCCAGGCGTTTATGATTGGCTGCTTCCAGTGTCTGGCGCTGTGGCCGGGCTTCTCCCGTTCAGGGGCAACCATTTCCGGCGGGATGCTGATGGGCGTGAGCCGTTACGCGGCGTCTGAGTTCTCGTTCCTGCTGGCGGTGCCGATGATGATGGGTGCCACCGCGCTGGATCTCTACAAAAGCATCGGCTTCCTGACCGTGGGCGACATTCCGATGTTCGCCGTGGGCTTTATCACCGCCTTTATCGTGGCGCTGATCGCCATCAAAACCTTCCTGCAACTGATTAAGCGTATTTCGTTTATTCCGTTCGCGATCTACCGCTTTATCGTCGCGGCTGCCGTGTACGTGGTCTTCTTCTGATGACCGACCGCCCTCAGTCTTTCGGCTGAGGGCAACGTTTTTCCTTCCACGCTGCAACCGCATCAATCCGCCGCTTCGTCAGCTCTTCGCGGATCGCCGGGCCTTTAAACCCTGCCTCCACCACCTCTTTTGTTGGCACCGCTTTCGCCACGTCCCACGCCTCACGCAGCAAACGACCTTGTGGATAATCGGACGCTTCAAACCCGGTGCGGCCGCGCACGTCGGCTTCGCTGGTCAGCGCAATTTGCTCCACGCGCTGCGGTTTGCGCCAGGCGTCGATGTTATCAAACAGCCTGACGATGGTGGCGGGTTTCAGGATCGGGAAGGTGTGGATCAGGTCGTGAAACTCGGCGACCAGTTTTGCCAGATCGCGAATGTCATTCGGCACGCGCAGGCGCTGGCAAAGCCCTTCAACCAGCTTCACGCCAGCCGGACCGTGCCCGTGGTGGCGTGGCCACAACTCCTTTGGCGTTAACCCTTTGCCGAGGTCATGGCAGAGGGTAGAAAAGCGCACGTCCACCTCCGGGCTGAGCATGGCGGCCATGCTCAGCGTCATCAGGGTGTGAATGCCGGTATCAATTTCCGGGTGCCATTTCGCCGGGGCGGGCACGCCAAACAGCGCATCTATTTCCGGGAACAGCACTTTCAGCGCCCCGCAGTCGCGCAGAACCTGGAAAAAGACCTGCGGATTACGGGTAGTCAGGGCGTTTTCGGTCTCTTTCCAGACGCGTTCTGGCGTCAGGTGTTCCAGCTCGCCCGCGTCGGTCATGGCCGTCATCAGCGCCATCGTCTCGTCGGCGATGCGGAAGCTGAGATGGGCATAACGGGCGGCAAAACGCGCCACGCGCAGTACGCGTAACGGATCTTCAGAAAAGGCGGGGGAAATATGGCGTAAAAGACGGTCGCGCAGATCGTTCTGGCCGCCGTAGACGTCGATAATATGGCCTTTTTCGTCCTGCGCCAGGGCATTAATGGTGAGATCGCGGCGCAGTAAGTCCTGCTCCAGCGTCACATCCGGCGCGGCATAGCAGGTGAAGCCGGTATAACCGGAACCGGATTTCCGTTCGGTACGCGCCAGGGCGTACTCTTCCCGGCTTTTCGGATGGAGGAACACAGGAAAATCGCGGCCTACCTGCTGGTAGCCCGCGTCAATCATCGCTTCGGGCGTGGCACCGACCACGACCCAGTCTTTATCTTTGACCGGCAGACCTAATAACGCATCACGTACCGCACCACCGACCAGATAACTCTTCACGCCAACACTCCCGTTTTCTCTTTTCGCAAGATGATACGTAAGTGTGGCAGAGAAGACGAGTTAGTTCATCCAGCGGTCTTTACGTTTACGGCTCGGGATAAGGTGAGGAAGCACCAGACCCAGCACCAGACCGACGCCAAGCACCCCGCCGCCATACATAAACCACTGCATGATGATGGTGCGTTGTTTGTCATCCAGCTGTAGATTCGCGGCGTTCACTTTCTTCTGCGCGACGATGAGCTCATTTTTCAGCTTCTGATTTTCATCTTTCAGACCGGCGATCACGCTGTCGCTTTGCGCCACTTTCTGCTGCATCTCTGCGGTGCGCTGGTTCCAGGTGCCGTCAATGTTGTTCAGCTTATCGGTCAGGGTTTTCACCTGATTTTCCAGGTCCGGCACGCGGGTGCGCAGGCTTGGCACCGTGCTCAGCTCTTTCAGCGGGATCCATGAGGTGCGGCCAGAGCTGTCACGAACCTGACCGTAATTGGTGTCTGCATTGGTTTGCAGCAGAGTCACTTCCTCGCCGGCATTTACCGTACCCACGAGGCGATAATTGTCTCCAGGGCCGCTGCGTACCCAGGTATTCAGTTCATCAGAAACGTAACGTTTCTCTTCAGCGTGGACCGCGGTTGCGGCGCTAAAAGCGAGTAAAGTAAGTCCAATCAGGCGTAATTTAAGCATATCAGTCGTTATTTTCATAAAAAGTGGAACGATAGTAGTGGTATCAGTGTCGCTACGCAAAGGATTCATCATCAATCGGAATCATCTGTGTCATGATTTCCACCGCTTTAAACTTTTACGCCCGTCAAATTGCTCATTGCGTGGCAATTTGGCGCAAAATACTATGTACTGACAAACAAATGGCGAGGAAGTTCGCCTTCATCGACGCGTCTGTGACGCACGCAAAAGTACAAGGCTATGGCACAAGAGATCGAATTAAAGTTTATCGTCGAAAAAGACAGCGCTGACGCGCTCCGCCAGCATCTGAATACGCTGTCCGGCGAGCACCATGAACCCGTACAGCTGCTCAACATCTATTACGAAACGCCGGACAACTGGCTGCGCAACCACGATATGGGCCTGCGCATCCGGGGTGCGAACGGGCGCTACGAGATGACGATGAAAATCGCCGGTCGCGTGGTGGGCGGTTTGCACCAGCGTCCGGAATACAATATCGACATCAGTAAGCCAGAACTTGAGCTGGATCGTTTTCCGGCGGAAGTGTGGCCGGAAGGGACGCTGCCCGCAACGCTGTCGGCAGAGGCGCAACCGCTGTTCAGCACCGATTTCTGGCGCGAAAAATGGCTGGTGTCGGAAGGCAAGAGCCGCATTGAGATCGCGTTTGATCGGGGTGAAATTAAGGCGGGTGAAGAGCAGGAGCCGATCTGCGAATTGGAACTCGAACTGCTGGAAGGCGAGGCGAGTGATGTGCTGAAGCTGGCGCACAAGCTGGTGAACCAGCCTGGCCTGCGTCAGGGCAGCCTGAGTAAAGCGGCACGCGGCTATCACCTGGCCGCCGGGAATGCGCCGCGCGTGCTGCGAGAAACCCCGATTCTGCGCGTTGTGCCGAAAGCCTCCGTTGAGCAGGGCATGGAAGCGGCGCTGGAGCTGGCGCTCTCTCAGTGGCAGTACCACGAGGAGCTGTGGGCGCGTAACGTGAAAAATGCCAAAAAACAGGTGCTGGCCGCTATGGGGCTGGTGCGTCATACCCTGACGCTCTTTGGCGGCATTGTACCGCGTAAAGCCAGCACTCACTTACGTGATTTGCTCACTCAAACCGAAACGCTGATGCTTTCCGACGTGTCGGCACAAACGGCGATCTACAGCCCGCAAAACGCCGGCGCGAAACTGGCGCTGACCGAGTTTCTGGTGACGCGCGGCTGGCGCACGTTCCTCGATGCGAAAGGGCAGACCAAAATCGCGGAAAACTTCAAACGTTTTGCGGATATCCACCTCTCCCGTCACGCGGCCGAGCTGAGAACCACCTTTGCGCATCCGCTGGGCGACCAGTATGGCGATCAGCTTCCCCGCCTGGCGCGTAACATCGACAGCATGTTGCTGCTGTCAGGTGCGTATGAGGGCGTGAAGGCGCAGGCCTGGCTGGAGAACTGGCAGGGGCTGAAGCATGCCATCGAGACCCGTCAGCAGATCGAGATCGAGCATTTCCGCAACGAGGCCATTTCGCAGGATCCGTACTGGCTGCACAGCGGAAAACGTTAATTCTGGCAAGGAACCCCTGATATGCCGCTTTCTTCGCAGTTACAGCAGCACTGGCAGACCGTTTGCGAACGCCTGCCTGAGTCGTTACCCGCGTCATCGTTAAGCGAGCAGGCGAAAAGCGTGCTCACGTTCAGTGATTTTGTGCAGGAGAGCGTCAGCGCCAACCCGGACTGGCTGGCAGAGCTGGAAAGCGCGCCGCCGCAGGCTGACGAGTGGCGGCATTATGCTGGCTGGCTGCAAACCGTGCTGGCAGAGGTGGCAGACGAAGCCACGCTGATGCGCGTACTGCGTCAGTTCCGCCGCCGGGTGATGGTACGCATTGCCTGGGCGCAGGCGCTGGAGCTGGTGAGCGAAGAGAGTACCTTGCAGCAGTTGAGCGAGCTGGCGCAGACGTTGATTGTCGCCGCGCGGGACTGGCTCTACGCCGCCTGCTGTAAAGAGTGGGGCACGCCGTGCAGCGAAGCCGGGGTTCCGCAACCGCTGTTGATTCTGGGGATGGGCAAGCTGGGCGGCTGTGAGCTTAATTTCTCCTCAGACATCGACCTGATTTTTGCCTGGCCGGAGAACGGCTCCACGCGCGGCGGTCGTCGCGAGCTGGACAACGCCCAGTTCTTTACTCGCCTGGGGCAGCGGCTGATTAAGGCACTGGATCAGCCCACCCAGGATGGTTTTGTCTACCGCGTGGATATGCGTTTGCGTCCGTTTGGCGACAGCGGTCCGCTGGTGCTGAGCTTTGCCGCGCTGGAGGATTATTACCAGGAGCAGGGTCGCGACTGGGAGCGTTACGCGATGGTCAAAGCGCGGATCATGGGTGACAGCGACGATGCCTGGGCCAACGAGCTGCGCGCCATGCTGCGCCCGTTTGTGTTCCGCCGCTACATCGACTTCAGCGTGATCCAGTCCCTGCGAAATATGAAAGGGATGATTGCCCGCGAGGTGCGTCGCCGTGGCCTGAAGGACAACATCAAGCTCGGCGCGGGCGGTATTCGTGAGATCGAATTTATCGTCCAGGTCTTCCAGCTGATACGCGGTGGGCGTGAACCTTCTCTGCAATCCCGCTCGCTGCTGCCGACGCTGAGCGCTATCGATCAGCTGCATCTGCTGCCGGAAGGCGATTCGCAAACGCTGCGTGACTCTTATCTCTTCCTGCGTCGTCTGGAAAATTTGCTGCAAAGTATCAACGACGAACAGACCCAGACGTTACCGGGCGACGAGCTGAACCGGGCGCGTCTGGCCTGGGGGATGCGGGTGGATGACTGGGCGGCGCTGACGGAACGGCTGGAAGCGCATATGGCGGGCGTGCGCCGCATCTTTAACGATCTGATCGGCGACGACGAAAGCGAATCGCAGGACGATGCGCTCTCCGAGCACTGGCGCGAGCTGTGGCAGGACGCGCTCCAGGAAGATGACACCACGCCGGTGCTGGCGCACTTAAGCGACGATGCCCGCCATCGCGTGGTGGCGCTGATTGCCGATTTCCGCTTCGAACTGAACAAACGCGCCATTGGCCCACGCGGTCGTCAGGTGCTGGATCATCTGATGCCGCATCTGCTGTGCGATGTCTGCTCCCGCGAGGATGCGCCGGTGCCGCTGTCGCGCATGATGCCGCTGCTGAGCGGGATCGTCACGCGTACCACTTACCTTGAACTGTTAAGCGAGTTTCCCGGCGCGCTGAAGCACCTGATTTCTCTCTGCGCCGCCTCGCCGATGGTGGCGAACAAGCTGGCGCGTTATCCGCTGCTGCTGGACGAACTGCTCGACCCGAATACGCTGTATCAGCCGACGGCGACGGATGCCTACCGCGACGAGCTGCGTCAGTATCTGCTGCGCGTACCGGAAGAGGACGAAGAGCAACAGCTTGAGGCGCTTCGTCAGTTTAAGCAGGCGCAGATGCTGCGCGTGGCGGCGGCAGATATCGCCGGCACCCTGCCGGTAATGAAAGTGAGCGATCACTTAACCTGGCTGGCGGAAGCGATCATCGACGCGGTTGTCCATCAGGCGTGGGTGCAGATGGTGGCCCGCTACGGGCAGCCGAAACACCTTGCAGAGCGCGAAGGCCGCGGTTTTGCGGTGGTGGGTTACGGCAAGCTGGGCGGCTGGGAGCTGGGCTACAGCTCCGATCTGGATCTGATTTTCCTCCACGACTGTCCGGCAGACGTCATGACCGACGGCGAACGTGAGATTGACGGGCGGCAGTTCTACCTGCGTCTGGCCCAGCGCATTATGCACCTGTTCAGCACCCGCACCTCATCCGGCATTCTGTATGAAGTGGATGCGCGTCTGCGCCCGTCCGGCGCGGCAGGCATGCTGGTCACCTCGACGGAGGCTTTCGCCGACTATCAGAAGAACGAAGCCTGGACGTGGGAGCATCAGGCGCTGGTGCGCGCCCGCGTGGTATACGGCGATCCGCAGCTCAAAACGCAGTTCGATGCGATCCGCAAGGCGGTCATGACGACCCCGCGCGAGGGCAGTACGCTGCAAACCGAAGTGCGGGAAATGCGGGAGAAGATGCGCGCGCACCTTGGCAACAAACATCGCGATCGCTTTGATATTAAAGCCGATGAAGGCGGCATTACCGATATCGAGTTTATCACTCAGTACCTGGTGCTGCTGCACGCGCACGATAAGCCGAAGCTGACCCGCTGGTCGGATAACGTGCGCATACTGGAACTGCTGGCGCAGAACGACATTATGGATGAGCAGGAGGCGCAGGCATTAACCCGCGCCTACACCACGCTGCGTGATGAGTTGCACCATCTGGCCTTACAGGAACAGCCGGGCCATGTGGCGCTGGACTGTTTCGCCGATGAACGCGCGCAGGTGACCACAAGCTGGCAGAAGTGGCTGGTGGAACCGTGCGTAACAAAACAAGTGTGATATTATCGCGCGCAAATTGTGAATCTTTCTGGAGTCAGGAATGAAAGTAACACTGCCAGAGTTTGAACGTGCTGGAGTTATAGTTGTCGGTGATGTGATGCTGGATCGCTACTGGTATGGGCCGACCAGCCGTATCTCTCCGGAAGCGCCGGTGCCGGTAGTTAAGGTCGACACCATTGAAGAGCGTCCAGGCGGCGCGGCAAACGTGGCGATGAACATAGCCTCGCTGGGCGCGCATTCGCGTCTGGTGGGCCTGACCGGCATTGACGATGCGGCGCGCGCCCTGAGTCAGTCGCTGGCGGACGTGAACGTGAAGTGCGACTTCGTTTCTGTTCCGACCCACCCAACCATCACCAAGCTGCGCGTCCTGTCGCGTAACCAGCAGCTGATCCGCCTCGATTTCGAAGAAGGATTCGAAGGCGTTGATCCTGAGCCGCTGCACGAGCGTATTAGCCAGGCGCTGGGCAATATCGGCGCGCTGGTGCTGTCTGATTATGCCAAAGGCGCGCTGGCGAGCGTGCAGACCATGATCCAGCTGGCGCGTAAAGCCAGCGTACCGGTGCTGATCGATCCGAAAGGCACCGATTTTGAGCGCTATCGCGGCGCAACCCTGCTGACGCCAAACCTCTCTGAATTCGAAGCGGTGGCGGGCAAGTGCAAAACTGAAGAAGAGCTGGTTGAGCGCGGCATGAAAATCATCGCTGATTTCGAGCTGTCTGCGCTGCTGGTGACCCGTTCCGAGCAGGGCATGACGCTGCTGCAACCGGGCAAGGCGCCGCTGCATATGCCAACCCAGGCGCAGGAAGTGTACGACGTGACCGGTGCCGGTGATACGGTGATTGGCGTGCTGGCGGCGACGCTGGCGGCGGGTAACTCCCTGGAAGAAGCATGCTACTTCGCGAACGCCGCGGCGGGCGTGGTCGTTGGTAAACTCGGGACCTCCACCGTTTCGCCAATCGAGCTGGAAAACGCGGTGCGTGGGCGTGCGGATACCGGCTTTGGCGTCATGACCGAAGACGAGCTGAAAGTGGCCGTTGCTGCCGCGCGCAAACGCGGTGAAAAAGTAGTGATGACTAACGGTGTGTTCGACATCCTGCATGCGGGTCATGTCTCGTATCTGGCGAATGCGCGCAAGCTGGGCGATCGTCTGATTGTGGCGGTCAACAGCGATGCCTCAACCAAACGTCTGAAGGGTGAAACGCGTCCGGTGAACCCGCTGGAGCAGCGTATGATCGTGCTCGGCGCGCTGGAAGCGGTGGACTGGGTGGTCTCATTTGAAGAAGACACCCCGCAGCGCCTGATTGCCGGAATTCTGCCTGACCTGCTGGTGAAGGGCGGTGATTACAAACCAGAGCAAATCGCAGGTAGCGAAGAGGTCTGGGCAAATGGTGGTGAAGTGATGGTGCTCAACTTTGAGGACGGGTGTTCAACCACCAACATCATTAAGAAGATCCAGAAAGACAGTCAGTAAAAAACGGGCCAACAGGCCCGTTTTTTTATGTCGGGTGGCGGCTGCGCCTTACCCGACCTACGCGTTCATGTAGCCGCCACCGGGCACAGCAGGCCGCACTTATGCCTGGTCATCCACCGGTGGAATAGCTGGCGCTGGCTTCACTTCTTCCGGCGCATTGCGGCTCTCCAGCTCGCTCAGACGCTGTTCCAGCAGCGCCAGTTTCTCGCGGGTGCGCAGCAGCACCTGAGTCTGCACATCAAACTCTTCGCGGCTGACTAAATCAAGGCGAACCAACTGTGCCTGCAACGTCTGGCGGATTTTCTTCTCAACGTCATCACCAAACTCACGAATACCTTTCGGCATGGACTCATGAACCTGACGCGCGATCTGCTCAATTTTCTTTGGGTCAATCATTGTCGTTTCCCTTGATGAAAAGGTGTTAGTGCCTATTGTAGCGCGTCATGCCGTGGGTTAAACAAAATTGTTTGAAGCTTATGCATTGCCCAGGGTAATCAATAGCGTTATAGTTATCTCGCTTATTCTCAGGGCGGGGCGAAATTCCCCACCGGCGGTAAATCAGCTTAACGCTGAAAGCCCGCGAGCGCTTTGGGTGAATTCTCAAAGGTCAGCAGATCCGGTGTAATTCCGGGGCCGACGGTTAGAGTCCGGATGGGAGAGAGTAACGATCCAGTCGGGCATGGCCCGCTCACGTTATTTTTTTGCCGCTAGTACGGCGCTCCTAAGACTGCCCTGATTCTGGTAACCATAAAGTTAATGAGGTTTTTTTACCATGAATCAGACGCTACTTTCCTCTTTTGGCACTTCAACTCAACGTGTTGAACATGCACTGGATGCACTGCGCGAAGGCCGCGGTGTGATGGTGCTTGATGATGAAAACCGTGAAAACGAAGGCGACATGATTTTTGCCGCCGAGAACATGACCGTTGAGCAGATGGCGCTGACCATCCGTCACGGTAGCGGCATCGTATGCCTGTGCATCACCGAAGACCGTCGCAAGCAGCTTGATCTGCCGATGATGGTTGAAAACAACACCAGCGCCTTTGGTACCGGCTTCACCGTGACCATTGAAGCAGCGCATGGCGTAACCACCGGTGTGTCGGCGGCTGACCGCCTGACTACCGTGCGTGCAGCGATTGCTGATGGTGCGAAACCATCCGATCTGCACCGCCCTGGTCACGTCTTCCCGCTGCGCGCGCAGCCGGGCGGCGTGCTGACCCGTGGTGGTCATACCGAAGCGACCATCGATCTGGTGACGCTGGCTGGCTTCAAACCCGCAGGCGTGCTGTGCGAACTGACCAACGATGATGGCACCATGGCGCGCGCGCCGGAGTGCATCACCTTTGCGCGTCTGCACAATATGCCAGTGGTGACGATTGAAGATCTGGTTGAGTACCGCCGCGCGCACGAGCGCAAAGCCAGCTAAACATGCTGATGTGAAAAAGCCGGGGAAACCCGGCTTTGTTGTTTCTAGTGGTAGTTAATTTTGAACAGTACCACGGTTTCAAACGGCCCGGACTGAATCGCTTTCCTTTCCTCCCGTGAAAGTTCAGCCGTGTAGTTTTGCTCAACATTCATCTTATCGCCCGTAAAATCGGCGTACTCCTTGTACTGGTTAAAGGTGTAAGGCTCCGTTCCGTTAAGAATACGCAGCTTTAACCCATTCCCTATCAGTACTGCGGTGTCGTCTGCGCTAAGCGTTTCGGTTGTGTAAAACGACGAGTCCATCTTAAATCCGTCCGAGCACTGGGCATCCTGCACTTTGGTGGTTCGTATTGAAAACGTGCGCATACGCGTCTGCTGATTCACAATGTCGCGCGCGCTGAAGGCGCCGAAGTCGATCTCCTGATTTTCAGGGAAAATGCTAAACGTCGCTCCACAATCAAGCACCGTAATGTTTTGCAGTCCGTTGATGTGATACTTGAGGTTCTTCGCGTCGGCCATCTGATTAACGCCACCCTTACCGTCAAACTGCACAACGATGTAATCGCTGAGCGAACTGATATAACCATGTGGCGGCATAGCCTTAATTCGCACGAAAAGTCGTAATCGGGCGACGAACGTGCGTGAAATATGGATATCATCCGGATTGCCGGAGCAGATGCGATTCTCCCAACCCATCTGGCGGATTTGATCCGCGGTGTAAATGGTGATGTTATTGTTGTCCAGGCACTGGCGGGTATCCACGCCGTTGGGCTGGCCCGTGGCATCGTAATCTATGCCTTCATAGGTGACGCCCAGTTCATAATAGGGATCGGTTGCGGCAGGATAAGGGTTCACCCATGCAAAGACATCTTCCGGCTCAAAATTGCTCGTGACGTTGTTATCACACGTCACCGGAATTTTAATGTCATCAGACTCCCATATTTTTTGACCAACCTGAGCGTTGCTGGGTATCGCAAAAGGGGTGATCGTTTTTGTCTCCTCGACGGGGCCGCCAGATCCACCCAGATAGCAGTTAAGCGCCAGCGCATCTTTCAAAGGCAGCGCTGAAAGCAGCAGTGTAAACAGGAAACTAGCGAGCTTTTGCATCTTTATCGATTTTCCGTTCGGTAAGTTTACATAGCGCCGTTCCGGTGCACTGCACGTCGACTTTTTTTAGGGCGCCGTAATCGTCGATATAGCCGATGCTGTAATAACTACCGTGGTAATCACCGGTAGAGGCGGTTGCCGTGGCGAAAGGCGCAATCATCAGACTGTCAAAACCCGGCAGCATGGTTTTGGCATTTTTGCTCAGCCACGCCAGCGTGATGTAGTACGGCGTAGGGTTGTGGACCGTGAGTCCTTTCGCGCTGGCGGTAATTTCCATGCGCATTTCAGCCAGTTCGCCGGATTTTTTGCTAATCGCTTCCGGACGCCAGAACAGCTTGATTCGGCTCTGCATGGCAACCTGCATCACGCTGCGCTCCTCGCTGGCGCTGATGCTTTTTGGCGGTACTTCACGCAGGTTGAAATAAAACAGCGATTCCCTGTCTTTTGGCAACTGGCGGGTGGCGGCTTGTTTAACAATTCTTACCTGCGACGAGGCGCCCGCTTCGATACGTTGAATGGGGGGAAGCGCCATAAAGTGCGCATCTTCTTTATGCCCCTTTTCATCTTCAATCCAGGAGAGCGCCAGATAAGGCAGCGCCTTGCTCTGGTTGTCCACTTTCAGGCTGCTGGCCTTGTCGCTTTCTGGAAAAACAATGCGCGTGCGGTCCAGATTAATGGCCGCATGGGTGGTAAATGCTGTGCTGATTAGCATCAGGCACAGGCTTTTAATCGGCGTTAATTTCATGATGATTTCTTACTGACACGGCAGTATCAACTGCATACTGTTTTCTAAGTGAGAAGGTAACGAGAAGCGACACTGTTGGTTGTCGCCCCATGTCACGCGAAACTGCTGTTCTGGCTCAACGGCGCCGAGCCAGACGTGGCCTTCATCGGCCACCATCCCAACCTGCAAATCGTTTGCTTCCAGGCGAACAATCGCCCCGAGCGGTGGCGTTCCTGATGACATCCGCAGAACACCTGCCACGTCCCGACCTGCACGCGTGGCAATCTGACGAAAACCAATGGCCCCCTCAGTCCAGGTTGAGATCACGACGCGGTTGTCCACGTCCACGCCATCCGGAAGGTTGTTCATATTGATCTGCACGCTGGAGGGGGAATAGCTGGAGAATGACGGTAAAACGCCGATGCCAAAACGGTTGGTCTCATCTCGCGACATGTTCAGCGGGATATTGCCTACCCCGTCGGTGCTGACCATTACGCGGGGTTCATTACCGTAGCTGCGCCGGTGCAGCGCGGCGCCTTTCACCGTTGAGGTGAAGGAACCGCTCCAGCTTGCGCTGAGGGAGTTATATTCGTCAGCTTTATAGCTGCCGGAGAGATTAAGATCGCCGTACGCAGAATAATGCTGATAATTCCCGCTGAACTGCGCCCCGGAGTCTGGCTTCCCGCTCTCCGCGCCCGCGGAAACGCCCCAGGTGTTATTGCGATCCGACGTGTCGTACCACGACACGTTATGGCTCAGCGTGTCGCGGTTACGCAGGTCATAGTTAAGTCTATGATCGGGATCGAGCGGTACGCTGAGCGAGAGATAGAACTGAGTATCGTCACTTTCGTCTTTCTCATCGTAATGCGTTTTACTCCAGGACAGGGTTACGCCAAGGTTCTTCCAGCGGCCCATATCAAAGTTGTAGCCCGCCGTGATACTGCCGGTCGTGGAGGGTGAATCATTCCACCATGTCTGACGCAGCATATTGACGTACAGGTTCAGGGATAACGCCGAAATGTACTGGCTTGCCGTCACGCTCAGGGTTTGTTTTTCCGACTGGCGGTCACCGTCGTCATAATCAAGGTAGCGGGCGTAGCTCAAAAACTGTGGATCTGAGTAGCGGTAGCTGGCGAGCGTAAGCTGACTGCCGGTGGTATCGAAACGCTTGCTGTAGTTAATGCGATAGCTGTAACCCGTCTGGCTGCGCTGGTGTGGCAGCTGGCTGGTGGCCTGCGTGACGTCAAAAGAGAGCGCCCCCAGCCAGGCCATATTCTGGCCGATCCCGGCAGCGAGGGAACGATAGCGGTCGCCATCGGCCAGCGTACCGCCATACAGGGAGGTGTGCGACAGCATGCCCCAGGAAAATTCGCCGCTCATGAAGGCGTTATCTTCAACGTCATGGGAGGCACCCTGGCGCGCTTTACCCGCCGCGAGCTTGTAGCGCACCTGACCCTTGCGCGTTAAAAATGGTACGGATTCGGCCGAGACCTGGAAGGTGCTGACGCGTCCATCCTCTTCCGTGACTTTGACGTCCAGCGTGCCCTGAACCGACTGGTTAAGATCCTGAATAACAAAAGGACCTGGCGGCACTTTACTCTGGTAAATCACGCGATCGGCAAGGCTTACGGTTACCGTGGCGTTGGTTTGCGCTATCCCGGTAATCTGCGGGGCATAGCCGCGCAGCGACCATGGCAGCATACGTTCATCGCTGATTAGCGATGCGCCGGTGTAGGTAAAGGCGTCAAAAATTGCGGACTGGAAATCCGTTTCACCCAACGTCAGTTTCGCACCGATCGAGGGCAGAGGGCGGAACATATACACGCGTGAAAAACGTCCATTATGCTCCGAGCCTGCGTCAGTATGGCTTTGCGTGTACTGGTAATCGCTGCGTAGCCGCCACGCGCCCATGTTTGCACCGACGGTGCCATAGGTATTGGCGTTGTCATTGTTGCCGCCGCTATTGGGCTGATAATGGCTGGCAAAAAGATTGTAATCCAGCAGTACGCCCGGCACGCCGTTGTCCCAGGTGGATGGCGGCATCCAGTCAACCGCACGGTATTGCAGCCACGCCTGGGGGATGGTCACTTTCAGGGTCTGGCTGCCTTGCTCAAAAGTAAATTTGATGTCTGGTCTGGCGGCGAAATCAACGCATCCCTCTTTCTCCGGCAAAGCGTGACGAATGTCATCCTGCAACGCAAAGGTATCGACCAGCTCGGGGGGAATACAGACCTGAACGGCGTTATTTATTTCTCGCCAGCGAAGCTGCCAGCCATTTGCCAGCGGAATATCATTGACGGCAACCGTAACGAAATAGCTTCCCGGCGTAACCGATATTTGATCTTTAAACAGTGATAAATCGACGCTGCCGCGCTGATCTTTATCGATGGCGTTTATATTAAACTCGGTGGCAGAGGCAACTTTCGTCATTAACAGGGACGCAATGATGATTATCCATTGTAATTTGTATGTCATCATCCTGTTACTCGAGTAAATAGAGAGTGCCGACCGGTATGAATTACCAGTCGGCTGGTGCCGTGACGTAACAGAATTATTTGTACATCAGGACGTAGTTAGCCGTGGCTTCAACCTGGCCTGCCGTCGCAGTTTTACCTGTAGGGACTTCCATAACCGCTTTGAAATGCAGCGTCTGGGTGGTTGAACCCGCCAGCAACTCAACCTCGTTGGCCTCTCCCAGCGTGATAGCAGACTCCGCGTTATCCAGCAGACGCACCCCCACGTTCTGCGCACCGCTTGCATAGGTGTTGCTCATCAGGCTGGTATCCGCCGCGTCTGTCGCTGCGCTGGTAAAGGTCACATCCACTTTGGTAATTGGCGTGTCGGTCTCGTCTGCCGGATCGTCAAGCTGGCAGTTTTCCAGATTGATATCGACCGGAACCGGGGTAGATTTTTTGTTGGCGTTGATAACGGCCGTGGTCACTTCACCCAGATCGACTTCTTTATCAACGCTGTCTGGTGCGATACTGCACGGTGCGTCAATAACAATACCTTTGAATGTGATTTTTCCTGAGCCTTGATCATCTGCAAAAGCAGCACCCGATACAATGACTGCCATAGCCGTCGCTAACAGTAGTTTTTTACCCATATACATGAAAATATCCTTTTTCAGAGTGATTCATAATGTGAATATTAATTTCAGAATACTCGCGAAGTATACGAATTGGGGTGGGGAGACGCGATTAACATGACTTAAATATATTTTTAGATGGTTTTAATTAATATTTGCAGGCTATTTTAAGAGGCGTGGTTTTTCAGGGTTTTAACAGGTTTATATTTGCGGGTTATTATAGGTGAAATATATAGGATTGTTTTTTTGAATAATATAAAGCCTCCGTATAAAACGGAGGCATAAATTCTTAGCCAATACCGGCCGTTTGCAGCAGTACCAGACTCATCCCCATCACTGACATTCCACACAGTACGCCGTAGCTGGGGTTATTGTTGGGATCGATCTCTTTCGCCAGCGGCATCAGCTCATCGACAGAGAGCGCGACCATAATCCCGGCCACGGCAGCCATAATCGCAGCCATCACAATCGGGGAGACGAGGCTACCGAGGATCAGCCACGCCAGCACGCCGCCGAGAATTTCAGCCATCCCGGAGATACCCGCCCAAAAGACAGCCGTACGTTTTGAACCCGTGGCGGCATAAACGGGCCCGGCAACGGCAAGTCCTTCAGGAATATTGTGCAAAGCCACGGCCAGCGCCACACCAAAACCCATTTCCAGGTTGCTGCTGGCCGTGACATAGGTGGCGATACCTTCCGGAAAGTTATGCAGGCTGATACCCAGCGTCAGCAGAATGGCCGTGCGTTTGATATTGCCCGGGATGGGGGTAACGCTTTTTTGCATTAAATCCTGCGGGTGCGCGTGAGGAAGAATACGGTCGAGCGCAAAATAACCCAGCAGTCCAATGATAAACATGCCATAGCCCAGAACAGGCGACATACCTTCGGTGTGAAGCGCGGCGGGCAGCATCTCCATCAGCGAGATAAGCAGCATGATCCCGGCGGCGAAACCCAGCGAGAAGGCCAGAAGGCGATTAGAGGGTTTTTGCCCGAGTACCCCGAGGAACGCACCGATAAAGGTTGCGGCGCCCGCGAGTAAGGTCAAAATCAACGGTACTGACATGCATTCTCCTTAAGCGATATCTGACATTCAAATTTCCTGATGTTGATCTTCACGGTTATCTGCGTTCATCTTCACCTGAATGCGCGTAATGTAGGCCCATCACATTGACACCTTCTCTAAGGATATCACCATGTCTTCTTCTCGTATGCCAGCACTGTTTTTAGGCCATGGCAGCCCAATGAACGTCCTGGAAGATAACGTCTATACCCGTGCCTGGCGTCAGCTGGGTGAGACGTTACCGCGTCCGAAGGCAATTGTGGTGGTCTCTGCGCACTGGTTTACCCGGGGTACCGGTGTGACGGCTATGGAAGCGCCAAAAACGATTCATGATTTTGGCGGCTTTCCGCAGGCGCTGTATGACACGCATTATCCTGCTCCGGGCTCCCCCGAGCTGGCGCAGCGGCTCGTTGATCTGCTCGCCCCTGTTCCGGTTGCGCTGGACAAAGAAGCCTGGGGCTTTGACCACGGCTCATGGGGGGTGTTGATCAAAATGTATCCGGATGCCGATATCCCGATGGTGCAACTGAGTATCGACAGCACCAAACCGGCTGCCTGGCACATGGAGATGGGGCGTAAGCTGGCTTCGCTTCGTGATGAGGGCATCATGCTGATTGCCAGTGGCAACGTGGTACACAATCTGCGTACGGTACGCTGGCACGGTGAAAATACGCCGTACCCCTGGGCAACAGCCTTTAATGACTATGTAAAAGACAACCTGACCTGGCAAGGGCCGGCCGAACGACACCCTTTGGTGAACTATCTGGATCATGACGGCGGTTCGCTCTCTAACCCGACGCCGGAACACTTCTTGCCATTGCTGTATGTATTAGGCGCGTGGGATGGTCAGGAGGTTATTACAATCCCGGTCGACGGTATTGAGATGGGGAGCTTGAGTATGCTGTCGGTGCAGGTGGGGTAAAAACATGTCGGGTGGCGGCTTCGCCTTACCCGACCTACATATTGAGCGTAGGCCCGGTAAGCGTAGCGCCACCGGGCAAGTCTTACTCGACGAAAATATGCGGGTAGAAACGCGACAGATCCTGCGTAATCAGCGCGCGATCTTCGCGAATGCCAATCCCGGCAGGCTGATCGTTAATAAGCCAGCTGCCGATCAACGTATAGCTGTCGCCAAACTTCGGCAGTTGATAAAACGCCTGGACGATCATCCCTTCTTCACCGTACGGCCCTTCAACCGCTTCCAGCGTTTTACCGTTTTCGATAATCGAGACGTTTGCCCCTTCACGGGAGAAAATTGGCTTAACGACGTATTTCTCCATCGGTGGGAAATCATCTTCAGCAAAGTAAGCAGGCAGCAGGTTCGGGTGATTCGGGAACATCTCCCACAGCATCGGCAGCAGGGCTTTATTGGAGATAATGCTCTTCCAGGCCGGTTCCAGCCAGCGCACGCCGGCGTCTTCCAGTTTGGTAGAGAACATTTCCCGCAGCATGTATTCCCACGGATAGAGCTTGAACAGGTTGCTGATGACCTGATCCTGCATGTCCGTAAACTGACCTTTTTCACCTAAACCGATATCTTCGATATAGAGGAATTCCGTCGCCACTTCCGCTTCGGCTGCGCAGTCCTGCAAATACTGAACCGTACCGCGATCTTCTTCGGTATCGCGGCAGCAGGCGAGGTGCAACAGGTTGAAACCGTGCTGTTCACGCAGTTCGACGAAACGCTCAATCAACTTTTCCTGAAGGCTGTTGAACTGGTCGCTGCCTTCGGGCAAGTTTCCGGCATTCGCCTGATCTTCCAGCCAGATCCACTGGAAGAACGCGGCTTCGTACAGAGAGGTTGGTGTATCCGCGTTGTTTTCTAAAAGCTTCGGTTCACCCACGCCATCCCATGCCAGATCGAGGCGAGAGTAGAGCGAAGGCTGGTTCGTTTTCCAGGACTGACGAACAAAACTCCAGGTGTGCTTCGGAATGCGGAATTTGGTCATCAGCTCATCGCTGTCGATGACTTTTTCTACTACCTTCAGGCACATCTGGTGCAGCTCTGCGGTTACCTCTTCAAGCTTTTCGACCTGAGCGAGCGTGAGCTTATAGTAAGCATCTTCACACCAGTACGGCTCGCCGTACATGGTGTGAAAGTTGAAACCGTATTCGGTGGCTTTTTCGCGCCAGTCCGGGCGCTCAACAATACTGACTCGTTCCATGATCAGCCGCCCATTGAGCGAGTTGAGGAGCCGGTCGCACTACGCTGCATGGTGGTTTGTTTGGCAACAGACTCACCAAAGCCGCCACGGGTAATGGTGCTGGTGGTGGCTGGTTTCGGCGCCATTGCGGTTTTCGGTACGGTCATCGTACGGCCTGGCGTTGCAGCACCGTAACCCTTGCCGGTGGCATCGGTGTATTTACCGTAGGCCGGGCTGTTCGGGTTTTTGGAGCTAAACAGCGGCTGCTGCTGGTAGCCCGCACCGCCGCTCATCAAACGGCCCATCATATAACCCGCCATCAGCGGCATCCAGAAGCTGCCGCTGGACTGTGCCTGCGCCTGGTTTTCCGGTGCCATACCCGCCTGAGCAGGTGCCTGCTGGCACTGGCCTTCACCGAATTCGGCTACACAGTCTTCGCGAGAGGCATATTTCGGCGCGGTACGTTCCGCTTCTTTGAGGGCGTTGTTATAGGCCGTCGTACACTCAGCGGCTTTACCGGTTGCGCTCGCGCAGTCGTCGGCGTTTTGATACAGCGAAACCGTTTCGTCGTTTTGCTCACAGCCTGCCAGCATAAAGACGGCGGTGACCGCCAGCGCGACAGGTGTCAGGTGGCGTGCGTTCCAGCTTTTGCGGAACGACGCGTGATTCATCGTTTTTGTCCGTTTCATATTTGTCTTCCAGGACCCAGTGGTAATAACGCTCAGGATAGAGGATGAGTGGTTGAAAATGAAGCGAAGAGGGGCGAAATGCGGGGGATCTTTACGTTGGCTTACGTTCAGGTGTGATTTTGCGCCGGGTGGCGCTGTGCTTACCCGGCCTACGGTTAAGTAGGCCCGATAAGCTCAGCGCCATCGGGCAAGGCTTAATGACGGAACGGATTCGTACCGCTGCTGGCAGGTGCGGTGCTACGCGCTGCCGCTGGCTGCGCAAGCGGGGCGCTGCTGTTAGGGGTGAAATTATCAACGGCGGCATCCTGCTGTGGATTTTCCGGCGCGACGCTGTCAGGCGACGTAGGGACCGGTTTGCCCAGCGTGCTGTTCAGCATTTGCAGATCCTGCTCGTTCAGCGTACCCAGCGCCTGCTTGATGTTCAGCTGGTTAATCAGATACTGATAACGTGCGCTGGAGAGCTGCTGTTTCGCGTTATACAGCGTGGTCGTTGCGTCTAACACGTCCACGATGGTACGCGTACCTACGGAGTAACCCGCTTCGTTCGCATCCAGTGAGCTCTGGGCAGAGACGACGGCCTGTTTATAGGCGTTGATGCTGCTGATAGAGGCATTTACGTTGTTGTAGGAAGAACGCACGGTCTGCACCACGTTGCGGTGTGCGCTTTCCAGCTGCTCACTGGCGCCCACAAAGTTGTACTGCGCCTGTTTCACCTGAGAGTTAACCATTCCGCCCTGGTACAGCGGCAGAGAGAAGCTGAGACCCACTTTGTTCTGGCCAACGTTGCTGTCGTCATAGGCCTGAGAGGTCGTTTTAGACCCGCTGTAGCTGGTGTCCGATACGCCGGTAGAGGCGCTCAGGCTCAGAGTTGGCAGGTGACCATCCTGTGCAAGACGGATCTGTTCGCGCGCCAGATCCTGGTTCAGGCGTGCCTGCAACAAGGTCAGGTTGCGGTTTTCCGCTTCTTTCAGCAGGGCGTTAACCGCCTGCGGTTTGTCCGTTTTGAAACTGTCCACGTTCAGAGAGGCCAGCTCAGGATAGTAGTTACCGGTGACCTGACGCAGTGCTTCCAGGGCGTTGTCGAGGTTGTTACGTGCGGTCACTTCGTTAGCCAGTACGGTATCGTACTGTGAACGGGCGTTCTGCACGTCAGTAATGGCGACCAGGCCCACGTTAAAACGCTGGGTGGTTTGATCTAACTGACGGTAAACCGCCTGTTTCTGCGCTTCGGTGTAGGAGAGGGCGTCAATCGCGCTCAGAACCTGGAAATAGGCGGTCGCGGTATTCAGGATCAGCGTCTGCTGATCGGTCTGATAGGTGACATCCTGAATGCCGGCGCTCTTTTCCTGCAAGCTCAGTTCCCGCCATTTGGACATGTCGAACAGGGTTTGTGTAAGCTGTAAAGAGGCGCTGGTGGCATTCGAATCGATGCCATTGTTATCGCGAAAACCGTTAGTGTAGGTATAATCTGCACCTAAGCCTAACTGCGGCAGCAGTGGACTACGTGCTTCGTTAATCTTTTCAAACGCAGCATCACGATCGGCCGCTGATTTACGTAAATCAGGGTTGCCCAGACGTGCCTGCTGGTAGACCTGTAACAGGTTTTCTGCCTGGCTCATTGCACTGAAGCCCGTCAGGCTCAGGCCGATAAGGATGGGGAGCAATTTCTTCATTTGCATTCCTTGTTGTGAAGCAGTATTAGCGCTGATCTAATTAAAAATAATTGCCGATTCTAACAGAATCATCCACACCAAAAGGTTGGCGTAACGTGCCATCTGGCGGTAATTTGCTCCAATCTACCATATAGCCATACAAACGGCAGCCAAACAGCCTTGAAATTCACAATTTCATCACCATTGCTACCAGGACTCGACCGATGCAAAAACCAGAAAACGTGCCTGTCACCTTCGCCAAAAACGATGTAGAAATTATTGCACGAGAAACGCTTTATAGCGGTTTTTTTTCAATGGAACTTTACCGTTTCAGGCATCGTCTGTTTAACGGTGAGATGAGCGGTGAAATCAAACGCGAAATTTTTGAGCGCGGGCATGCGGCTGTGTTGCTACCCTATGACCCAGTGCGTGATGAAGTGGTGCTGGTCGAACAGGTGCGTATTGCGGCTTATGATACCAGCGATACGCCGTGGTTGCTGGAGATGGTGGCCGGGATGATCGAAGAAGGTGAGTCGGTCGAAGACGTCGCTCGCCGTGAGGCGCTGGAAGAGGCGGGCCTGGCGATCGGCCGGACGAAACCGGTGTTGAGCTACCTGGCAAGCCCGGGTGGGACAACGGAACGTTCATCTATTATGGTGGGCGAAGTGGACGCCAGGACAGCGGAAGGGATCCACGGTCTGGCAGATGAAAACGAAGATATTCGGGTTCATGTGGTGAGTCGGGAGCAGGCTTACCAGTGGGTAGAAGAGGGGAAAATCGACAACGCAGCGTCTGTCATCGCCCTGCAATGGCTACAGCTGCATTATCAGACATTACGACACGAGTGGAAAAAATGAAGCGTTATACACCTGACTTCCCAGAAATGATGCGCCTGTGCGAAACCAATTTCGCCCAGCTGCGCCGCCTGCTGCCGCGAAACGACGCGCCCGGCGAAACGGTGAGCTATCAGGTGAGCAACGCGCAGTATCGGTTAACGATAACAGAATCAACGCGCTACACTACGCTGGTGGAGATTGAGCAAACGGCGCCGAGCATCAGCTACTGGAGCCTGCCGTCGATGACGGTACGTCTTTATCATGACGCGATGGTCGCTGAAGTGTGTTCAAGCCAGCAGATCTTTCGCTTTAAAGCGCGGTATGATTACCCGAATAAAAAGTTGCATCAACGCGACGAAAAGCATCAAATTAACCAGTTTTTAGCCGACTGGCTAAGATATTGTTTAGCACATGGAGCAATGGCGATTCCGGTTTGTTAGCGTCATAAACCTACCTAAGGACACCATTTGGAAAGCCTGTTGAACCTGACTGTTGCTGGTGGGGCGCCAGTCAGGATATTACAAATCACCGACACCCACCTTTTTGCCGAAAAGCATGAGACGCTTCTGGGCGTGAACACCTGGGAGAGTTATCAGGCGGTTCTTGACGCGATCCATGCTGAAAAGCGGCCATGCGATCTGATCGTCGCGACGGGCGATCTGGCGCAGGATCAATCCTCCGCAGCCTATCAGCATTTTGCTGAAGGGATTGCGAGCTTTAGCGTGCCTTGCGTCTGGCTACCGGGCAATCACGATTTTCAACCCGCTATGTACAGTTCGCTTCAGGATGCGGGGATTTCACCGGCAAAATGTGTCTTTGCGGGGGACCAGTGGCAAATTCTGCTCCTCGACAGTCAGGTGTTTGGCGTTCCGCACGGTGAGTTGAGCGACTATCAGCTTGACTGGCTGGAGACAAAACTAGCCGCCGAACCGAATCGCAATACGCTGCTGTTGCTGCATCATCACCCGCTGCCGGCGGGCTGTAGCTGGCTCGATCAGCACAGCTTACGCAACTCTGCGGCGCTGGACGGCGTACTGGCGAAATTTCCGCGCGTGAAAAATTTGCTGTGCGGGCACATTCACCAGGAGCAGGATCTCGACTGGAATGGTCGCCGCCTGCTCGCGACGCCCTCTACCTGCGTGCAGTTTAAGCCGCACTGCGCCAACTTTACGCTGGATACCATCGCACCGGGCTGGCGCTGGCTGGAGCTGCATGCCGATGGCTCGCTGACCACCGAAGTTTGCCGTCTGACCGGGGCTCAATTCCGCCCGGATACCGCTTCGGAAGGCTATTGATGTCGACGCTTCTCTATCTGCATGGGTTTAACAGCTCACCACGATCGGCGAAAGCGACGCAGCTTCGCCAGTGGCTGAGCGCGAATCATCCCCACGTGGAGATGATTATTCCGCAGTTGCCCCCTTATCCGGCGGATGCGGCAGAGATGCTGGAATCGATCGTGCTTGAACACGGCGGCGAATCGTTTGGCGTTGTCGGGTCGTCGCTCGGCGGCTACTACGCCACCTGGCTGTCGCAGTGCTTTATGTTACCCGCTGTCGTCGTCAACCCGGCGGTCCGGCCATTTGAGCTGTTAAGGGACTTTCTTGGCGAAAACGAGAACCCCTACACCGGCCAACAATATGTGCTAGAGTCACGCCATATTTACGATCTCAAAGTTATGCAGGTCGACCCGCTTGAAGCGCCCGATCTTATCTGGCTGCTGCAACAGACGGGAGATGAAGTGCTGGATTACCGCCAGGCAGTGGCGTATTACGCATCCTGCCGCCAGACTGTAGAAGAGGGCGGTAACCATGCTTTCACGGGCTTTGAAGATCATTTCACCCAGATTGTCGATTTTCTTGGACTGCACAGCCACTGACAATCAATGCGAATTGCTAGCTTAAATCATGACGCAAACCTATAACGCTGATGCCATTGAGGTACTCACCGGGCTTGAGCCGGTTCGCCGCCGCCCGGGGATGTACACCGATACGACGCGCCCAAACCACCTGGGCCAGGAAGTAATTGATAACAGTGTGGACGAAGCGCTGGCAGGCCATGCCAGACGCGTGGACGTTATCCTGCACGCCGATCAGTCGCTGGAAGTTATCGACGACGGCCGCGGCATGCCGGTAGATATCCACCCGGAAGAGGGTGTTCCCGCCGTTGAGCTGATCCTCTGTCGTCTGCACGCGGGCGGTAAGTTCTCCAACAAAAACTACCAGTTCTCCGGCGGCTTGCACGGCGTGGGGATCTCCGTGGTTAACGCCCTGTCAAAGCGCGTGGAAGTGAACGTTCGTCGCGATGGCCAGGTGTATAACATCGCGTTTGAAAACGGCGAAAAAGTGCAGGATTTGCAGGTCGTCGGGACGTGCGGTAAACGCAACACCGGCACCAGCGTCCATTTCTGGCCTGACGAAAGCTTCTTCGACAGCCCACGCTTTTCCGTTTCTCGCCTGACGCACCTGCTGAAAGCCAAAGCGGTGCTGTGCCCGGGCGTGGAAATCACCTTTAAAGATCACGTAAACAACACCGAACAGAGCTGGCGCTACGAAAAGGGTCTGAACGACTACCTGTGCGAAGCGGTTAACGGCCTGCCGACCCTGCCGGAAAAACCGTTCGTCGGGAATTTCGAAGGTGACACCGAAGCGGTGGACTGGGCGCTGCTGTGGCTGCCGGAAGGCGGTGAGCTGCTGACGGAAAGCTACGTCAACCTGATCCCAACGCTGCTCGGCGGGACGCACGTCAACGGCCTGCGTCAGGGGCTGCTGGATGCGATGCGCGAGTTCTGCGAATACCGCAACATTCTGCCGCGCGGCGTGAAGCTTTCCGCAGAAGATATCTGGGACCGCTGCGCCTACGTGCTCTCCGTGAAGATGCAGGATCCGCAGTTTGCCGGTCAGACTAAAGAGCGCCTGTCGTCACGCCAGTGCGCGGCGTTCGTCTCCGGCGTGGTGAAAGATGCGTTTACCCTGTGGCTGAACCAGAACGTTCAGGCCGCAGAAATGCTGGCTGAAATGGCGATCTCCAGCGCCCAGCGTCGCCTGCGCGCGGCGAAGAAAGTGGTGCGTAAAAAGCTGACCAGCGGCCCCGCGCTGCCGGGCAAGCTGGCGGACTGTACCGCCCAGGATCTCAACCGCACCGAGCTGTTCCTGGTGGAAGGGGACTCGGCAGGCGGATCGGCCAAGCAGGCGCGCGATCGTGAATATCAGGCGATCATGCCGCTCAAGGGTAAGATCCTCAACACCTGGGAGGTCTCGTCTGATGAAGTGCTGGCCTCGCAGGAAGTACACGACATCTCCGTGGCGATCGGCATCGATCCGGACAGCGACGATCTGAGCCAGCTGCGCTACGGCAAGATCTGTATCCTCGCGGATGCGGACTCCGATGGTCTGCACATCGCCACGTTGCTCTGTGCGCTGTTCGTGAAGCACTTCCGCACGCTGGTGAAAAACGGTCACGTCCACGTGGCGCTGCCGCCGCTGTACCGTATCGACCTTGGCAAAGAAGTCTACTATGCGCTGACGGAAGAAGAGAAAGCGGGCGTGCTGGAGCAGCTCAAACGCAAGAAGGGCAAACCGAACGTTCAGCGCTTTAAAGGGCTGGGCGAGATGAACCCGATGCAGCTGCGTGAAACCACGCTGGATCCGAACACCCGCCGTCTGGTGCAGCTGACCATCAGCGATGAAGACGAACAGCAAACCAACGCCGTGATGGATATGCTGCTGGCCAAGAAACGTTCTGAAGACCGACGTAACTGGCTCCAGGAGAAAGGCGATATGGCGGATATTGAGGCCTGATGTCCCCTCACCCTAACCCTCTCCCACAGGGAGAGGGTTAGGATCGTAGGCCCGGTAAGCGTTAGCGCCACCGGGCTTTTTTACGTCAAAACTCCATCTTCACCGTAAACTGCACTTCACGCGGGTCGCCAATCTGGTTGCCCAGGTTGTTGGTCGCAATCGACGACGTGTAGTAGGTCTTATCGAACAGATTCTTCACGTTCACCTGTAGCGTCACCGGATATTGCAGCTTCATTTTGTACGCCGCAAATGCATCCGCCACGAAATAGCCCGGCAGATAATAATCCGCACCGTTAGTCGCTGAGCGGCGGCTTACGCCGTGCCCGCCGCCGCCAATTGTCAGCGTATTCCCGGCAAACGCATTGTGAATATCGTACGTCAGGAACAGGGAGCCGGTATGGCGCGGTACGTTCGGCAGCGGTTTGCCCGCGTAGTCCGGGTCTTCCAGCACCTTCGCATCGGTATAGCCGTAGCTGGCGATAATGTTGGTGTTCTCGGTCAGCGATCCGGCGAGATCCACTTCGACACCCTGCGAGCGCACGCGGCCCGCAGTTTTGGCGACGGTTTCATCACCGACGCTTTCGGTGTACAGCACGTTGCGCTTGTGGATATCAAACAGCGCGATGTTGGCGGTAATGCCGTCGAACAGGTCGAACTTAGCGCCTATTTCATACGCGTTAGACGTTTCCGGCGGCAGGTCGGCGATGTAGCTCGCAATGGACGACTGCGGCATAAACGTCTGGGAATAGTTGGCAAACAGGGAGACTGCCGGCGTGAGCTTGTATACCAGGCCCAGCTTCGGCGTCCACTGGTCGTCGCGGCTGTCGGTGTTGACGTTAAACGGACGGCCTTTGCCCGCGTACTGGGTGTAATACTGGTAGCGCAGTCCGGCAACGGCGATCCATTTATCGGTCAGGTACAGCGCGTCCTGCGCGTAGGCGGAGTAGCTCTCCTGCTTGATGGTTTGATCGCTGTCGGCTGCCGAGACGGTGGTGCACTTGCCGAGGCTGCCGTAGCTCGGGTTGTAAATATTGAAATCCTTAACGTTCTTACAACGGATCATGTCCGTGCGCAGCAGATCGTAATTTTCATACGACACGCCGGTCAGTATCTCATTGTAAAAGCCCGCGATGTCCACGTTCCCCTGCAAATCTGCCCGCGTTGTGTGCATACGCTGGGTCGAACCCTGGGTCGCATCCACGCGGCGGGTCAGGTTGCCGGTTTTTGAATCGTAGGCCATCACGCGAGCCTGGTTATCGCTGTACTTATCCTGGCTGTAGCTGTAGTCGAACTTCGCGGTCCACTGGCTGTTGAGCCGATACTCCGCGTTAAGCTGAGCGAGGTCGGACTGACCGTCGGTCACGTTAAATGGCTCATCAAAGCGGGTTTTGCGATCGACGTCGACGGCCTTTTTGGTGTTGAGATCGAAGATCGTTCCGCGATCGAACGGCGTTTTATAGTCGCGATGCGAATAGAGCACGGTCACGGTGGCATCATCGCCGAACCAGGTCAAAGACGGGGCGATAAAGGTGCTGCGTTCGGTGCCGAAATTACGCCAGTAATCCTCGTCCTGATACTCCCCCGTCAGGCGATAGGCCAGACGCGTACCTTCAATTGGACCGGTGACGTCAAACTGTCCGCTACCGCCGCCAAAGCTGGTTGATGTGGCAGAAATCGAGCCGCCGAAGGTTTTCTCCGGGCGTTTGGTCACCACGTTAATCAGGCCGCCGGGGTCGAGAATACCGTAAAGGGTCGAGGCAGGGCCTTTTAGCACCTCCACGCGCTCGGTTGCGGCATTGAAGCTGCGCGGCAGCACGGTGCGCAGGCCGTTGGTCATGATCGAGCCATCGCGGTTTGCGCCGAAGCCACGGCGCACGAAGGCATCCTGCGTGCCGCCCAGGGTGTTGGTCTGCACCACGTTGCTGACGTTATACAGCGCCTCGTCTAGCGTGGTCGCGTTTTGGTCTTCCAGCACTTTATCGCTGACGGTATTGACCACCTGCGGGATGTCTAGCATCGGCATGTTGGTCAGCGTGGCGGTGGAGGTGTTCAGGGGCTGATAGCCGCTGGTGGCGTCGGTGGAAGCGTAAGGATCGGCAGTGACGGTAAGCGTCTCACTGTCTTTTGCTGCTGCGTGCACCAGAGGCGCCATGAACAGGAGTGAAAAGAGCGCGCGCCCTTTTACCCCGGCGAATGAAGGTGTGAACTTAGCCATTACATCTGTTTTCCCAAAATATCCTGCGATGAAATGCTCGCGGAAGAATGTGTGAGTCATTGCCCTTACGGTCTGTCCGTTAGCCTCTATGGCATCGGACTTGTAATTGAGAATCATTCAAGCATGAGGGCATGTAGTAGTAAATGAAATAAATAAAAATTTCGCTACAGAGGTTTCTCTCTGACTAATACGCATCATTTTCTGGTTTAAGATATTGAGAATAATTAATAAAAATGTATTTTAGTTTGTGTGTTGATGCTCAATTATCCCTGGGGTTTACAGGGTGTATCTTCGCTTGACTACTACATGGAGCGGCGGCAAACTCACAAAAGAGAATGAGTTTTATTTTTATTTGTTGGTTTTTTTTCTTACGTTGGCGTTCACGTGGCTCACTACATCAAAAAGCCGGGACTGGTTCTTGAGAACCTCTCCGCGGGTTACCAGAAAAAAATCATCGTTGATGATATCTCCCTTGCGATCCCCCAGCAGAAAATGACTGTTCTGGTGGGCGCAAACGGCTGCGGAAAATCGACGCTGTTAAGTACCCTCGCACGGCTGCTTCAGCCGCTCGGCGGCAGCGCGGTGCTGGACGGCAAAGCCATCCACTCGCAACCAACCAAAGCGGTCGCCCGCCAGCTCGGGATCCTGCCGCAGTCTCCGCTGCTTCCAGAAGGGTTAACCGTATTTGAGCTGGTCTCGCGCGGACGTTTCCCCTGGCAGAACGTGATGCGCCAGTGGAGCGAGGAAGACGAGCGGGCCGTGGAAGAGGCGTTACGCCTGACCGGAACGGCAGAGTTTGCCCATCATCTGGTTGAAAGCCTGTCCGGCGGCCAGCGCCAGCGCTGCTGGATCGCTATGGTGCTGGCGCAGCAAACGCCCTATATCCTGCTGGATGAACCCACGACGTACCTCGATCTTCGCTACCAGGTGGAGATCCTCGAACTGCTGCACACGCTGACGCGCCGGCACGGGCGCACCGTGGTGGTGGTTCTGCACGATCTCAACTTCGCCGTGAATTACGGTGATTCGCTGGTCTTTTTACGTCAGGGAAAGGTCGAGGGGGTACTGCATGAGGGCGACGCCTGCACGCCGGAGCTAATCAAAGCGGTGTTTGACGTCGACGTGCATATGTCGGTTAACCCGCTGACCGGCAAGCCGTTCTTTATGCCGTTCCGTCAGGCTGACGACAAACCATGATGCGCACATCTGTGGCCTTTATTCTCTTTACGCTGCTGCTTCTGGCAGGCGCAATTGCGCATCTGAGCATCGGGGCGCGCGTTATCGCCCCCCGGACGGTAGTAGACGCATTTTTCCACTTCGACCCGCGCAATTTTGAGCATAGCGTGATCGTCAGGCTGCGCTTGATGCGGCTATGCGCCGCCCTGGTGACGGGCGCGGCGCTCGGCGTCGCGGGCGTGCTGCTGCAATCAGTGATCCGCAACCCGCTCGGCGAGCCGCATATCCTGGGGCTGAATGCAGGGGCGGCGCTGGCGGTGGTGCTGACGAGTGCCCTCGGGCTGTCGCTGCCGTTTGGCCGCCCTCTGATAGCCGCAGCTGGCGCCGCCGCGCTCTTTTTGCTGGTGCTAACGTTCTCCTCATCCGGGCGTACCGGTCTCACGCCGATGAAGGTCACGCTGTGCGGCGTGGCGATGTCGGCATTTGCCTCATCGATAACCGCCACGGTGTTGATTCTGGATGAACAGACGCTGCTGGCCATGCGGACCTGGCTTGCGGGGGATGTGGCGGGAGTCATCGGCGAGACGATCGCTAGCGCCGCGGGGGCCGCTGCCGTGGGTTTTGCGCTGGCGCTCTGGCTGTCGCCGTCGCTGAACATGCTGGCGCTGGGCGAGAGAATGGCGCAGGGGCTTGGCGTGTCGCTGCTGAAAACGCGCCTGCTCGCGCTGCTGGCCATCGCCCTGCTGTGCGGCGCGGCGGTTTCAGTTGCCGGACCGATCGGGTTTATCGGACTCGTGGTGCCGCAGCTGATTCGCCGTCTGGTATCGGTGGACCTGCGCGTGATGGTGCCGCTTTCAGCCCTCTGCGGGGCGCTGGTTCTGCTGATGGCGGATATCGCCGCCCGTACGCTGTTTACGCCGTATGAGCTGGCAACCGGCGTGATGACTGCGCTGGTCGGCGCGCCGGTCTTTATCCTTATGGCGTCAAGGATGTTCAAATGAACCGGGCTGGATTGAGGGCAGTACGATTTTTCTCCTTCTCGGCGCTGGTTCGCCCGAGGGCGCTGCTGTATCTGGCCGTATTATCGCTTGCCGCTCTCCTGCTGCTAAGTTTTGGCCTGACGCACGGTTCGCTGCCCATTCCTGCTTCCGCCATCGGACGTGCGCTGTTTTATCCTGAACGTCTGACGGCGGATGCGCATTACATTGTGATGGATATCCGCCTGCCGCGCCTGCTGATGGCGGTGCTGTGCGGCGCGATGCTCGGCATGGCGGGGGCGGCCATGCAGTCCATTACCCGCAACGGCCTTGCTGACCCCGGTCTTATCGGCGTGAAAGAGGGCTGTAGCGCGGCGGTGCTGCTGCTGATTTTTCAGTTTCCGGGATTGGGGCCGTACTGGCGTCCACTTATCGGCATGGCCGGTGGGCTGCTGACCGCGCTGCTGGTAGTGGCGCTGGCGCGTGTTATCTCGCGCCCGCGATTCATCCTGATCGGCATCGGCGTGTCATGGGCGTTTGCCGCCGCGATGGGGGTCTTTATGACGACCGCCGACGTGCGCGACGTCCAGACGGCGATGCTGTGGCTGGCGGGGAGCCTGCATACGGCAAGCTGGACGCTGGTCAGCATCGCTGCTGCCTGGACAGTGCCAGCGTTTGCGCTGCTGCTCTTTACCGCACGCGCCGCAGACGTAGCCTTGCTCGGCAACCACACTGCGACGGGGCTGGGCGTGCGGACTTCACGCCTCGCTCTGCTGCGCGTGTTTGCCCCCGTGGTGCTCACCGCGGCCTGCGTCTCCTGCGTGGGGAGTATCGGCTTTGTCGGGCTAATTGCTCCGCACATGGCGCGCCTGCTGCTGCGCGGAGGGCAAACGGCACTGCTGACGGGAAGTGCCGTACTGGGCGCGCTGCTGGTGCTGCTGGCGGATAACGTCGGGCGGCTGGCATTTCTCCCGTTGCAGCTGCCGGCGGGAATTGTCATTTCACTGATTGGCGGACCGTTTTTCCTGCTGCTGCTCTGGCAGCGTCGGGATCGATTTTAGGGGATAAAAATGCGCGTATTTTTTGCAATGCTGGTGCTGGTGGGTTTTGCTGTAGGAGCCGCAGAGCCAACGCAGACGTTTACTGACGACCTGAACCGCAACGTGGTGGTGCCGGTTAACCCGAAGCGGATTGTGTCCCTGCACGACCTGGATATCACCATTCCGCTGATCGAGCTTGGCGTACCGCCGGTTGCCAGCCATGGCCGCACCCGACCGGACGGCAGCCATTTTCTGCGTTCCAGCGGTATGCTGACGGGCATCGATTTTGATAATTCCGACATCACATTCATCGGCACCGCGGATATCGATATTGAAGCCATCGCTGCGGCGAAGCCGGATCTTATCATCACCGAGCCGACCCGCAACACGCCGGTCGAACAGCTGGAAAAAATTGCCCCGACGGTGAGTATCGATCACCTCGACGGCGGTGCGCCGGAGATCTACCGCAAGCTGGCGCAGCTTACCGGGACAGAGGCGCGGCTGAAGATTCTGGAGCGTCGCTATCAGGAGCAGATCGAGGCGCTAAAGGCGACCATCGATACGAGCAAACTGACCGTCTCGGTGATTCAGGCCAATCAGGGCAAAATCAACGCCATGCACAGCTACCACTCGCTTGGGCGCGTGCTGCGCGACGCAGGGTTCAGGTTCCCGCCGCTGATTGAGAGCATCCCGGAGGGCGGGCGCATCGACGTCAGCGCCGAGCGCCTGCCGGAGCTGGATGCTGATTTTGTCTTTGCCACCTGGCGCGGGGACACCGGCGGAAAACCGCAGGACGAGCTGGCGGCGATGGATGCGGTGATGCCGGGCTGGTGTCAGTTTCTCAACGCCTGCCGAACCGGGCATTACGTGCTCATCTCCCGCGAGGAAGCGATCTCAAATTCATTTGCCTCGCTGGGGCTGATGGCCGCGCAGGTGCAGTCGCAGATAGCGGGCCGTCCGCTGCCGGAGGCCGCACGATGATCCGAAAAATTGATGTCTACGGCGACCGCCTCCGCTCGCGGGCGCACCAGCTGACGCCGCGTCTGCTGCAGGTGGCGAGCTATATCAATGAAAATCGTGAAGCGGTTATGGAGCAGACGGCAATGGAGATTGCCGCTGTGCTACACACCTCGGACGCCACCGTGGTGCGTGCCATTCAGGCGCTTGGGTTTGGTGGGCTGCGGGATCTCAAGCAGACCCTGGAGCAGTGGTTTGGCCCGGTGGTCACCTCCAGCGAGAAGATGTCCACCACGGTAAACACGCTTACCAGCGACGTCGACGCGAGCATCGATTTTGTGCTGGAAGGCCATCAGCACACCTGCGCGGTGTTGTCCGAACCGGGCAACCGCTACGCGATGGCGCAGGCCGTGTCGCTGCTGGCGCAGGCGAGACAGGTCGCTATTTTTGGCATTGGCGCATCCGGCATTCTGGCTGAGTACACCTCGCGACTGTTTAGCCGTATAGGCCTGCCTGCGATCCCGCTCAACCGCACCGGTATTGGCCTCGCCGAACAGCTGATTGCCCTACAGCGCGGTGACGTGCTGGTAATGATGGCGCAAAAATCCGCGCACCGGGAGGGGCAGACCACGCTGCGCGAAGCGAAGCGCCTGGGTATTCCCACCATTTTGCTGACCAACGCCACGGACTCGCGCTTTAGCAAAGAGGCAAGCGTAGTGATCCACGTCCCGCGCGGTGGCGAGAAGGGCAAAATCCCGCTGCACGGCACGGTGCTGCTGTGCCTGGAGATGATTATTCTGTCCGTCGCCTCCACCGAGCCGCAGCGCACCATCAAGTCGATGAAGCGCATCAACGAGTTACACCGCGGATTAAAGCCGGGGAAGAAGAGCGGATGATCTTCCCCCTCTCTCCGTGGGAGAGGGCTGGGGTGAGGGCGTCAAACCGCACGATGGTTCTTCCTGTACTGCAACGGCGTCTCGCCAATCCCCTTTTTAAACGCGCTGATAAACCACGTCACGTCGGAAAATCCCGCCTGTGCGGCAATGTCACGCACGCTCGAATCCGTGTGGAGTAAACACTCGCACGCCTTACGCAACCTTAGCGTGTTCAGGTAGTCGTGAATTTTTTCGCCCGTTTCCGCATGGAATCTTCGCGATACGTAACTGCGTGATTTACCCAGCTCTTCGGCCAGCGCATCCAGACGAAATTTCTCCTGATAATGCTCGTCGAGCCAGAACATTACCTGGCTGGCGATCCCCTGGCTGTTGCCCGGCTCACCGTCGCGATCGTCGGGGAGCATCGCGAACAGGCCGATCAGCAGGCTGGCGATGCTCTCGCCGTTCATCGGCGGTTTATAGCAGCTAAACAGATGGTCGATATGGTGGTGACAGTGGGCTAAATCGGCGACCCACGCTTCGCCGCCACGGCGTGACAGCCGCTCCAGGCGCTGCCGGGTCTGGGGAAAATCCCGCAGGATCTTCAGCACCGCGTGCTGGTCGAGATGAATAATGGTGCGGCGGTAAATTGCCTCCGCCTGTTCGTCCACCATGACCTTGTGCAGCGTAAAAGGCGGGAAGAAAAACAGTCGTCCGGGGCGCATGGTGTAGTGACGATTATCGACAATCGCCACGCCAAAGCCCTCTTCCACATAGAGGATCTCCAGACACTGATGCCAGTGATGGTAGCGCACCGTATTGGCAAACAGGCGGCTGAACGAGGCCACGGTATCATTCAGGGCGATCAGTTCCAGAAGGTCGGATGTCGGCGTGTCGCGCATAGTGCAATAAAACTCAACTTTTTCCCGTCTGATCGTCTTTATAAACCACCTTTTTAAATTTTCTCAACTGGAGGTTTATTCATCGTTCATGCCTGTGACATGGCTAACATTTCTGCCCCTTGCGGATTCACTATGCTTTGCCGCAGTTGATTACGAGGGCGAACCGATGTGGGCGGCAAACAAAGAAAAATCAAATCCGTTGTCTTCACGCCAGGAGGTAGTGGCGTCGTTGAATGCACTTTTACAGGCGCTGGACACGCAATTTCCGGCGAACCGTTCACGATTCCCGCTGGGCGACACCTGCGCCCATTACACAGCGGATATTGCGCAGATGGAGGGACTTTCTCGCGCGCTGTGGGGGCTGTTTCCGCTGATGGCATCTGGCGAAAGCACGCCGTTCAGCGAGAAGTACCTTACTGCCATTAAGCTTGGTACCGACCCGCAAAGCAGCGGCTACTGGGGTGAAACCGGCCCGTACGATCAGCGTCTGGTGGAGATGGCGGCCTACGGTCTGGGGCTCGCTCTGCTGGGGGATAAACTCACCGCGCACTTTACCGGGCGCGAGGTGATGAACCTGCACGCGTGGCTCAACCAAATCACCGACGCGCAGATGCCGGACAGCAACTGGAACTATTTTGCCATTATGGTCCAGCTCGGCTTTAAGCGCGCCGGCCTGCCGTACGATCGGGCCGCCATTGACCACCGCTTTGCGCTGATGGACGCCTACTACCTCGGCGACGGCTGGTATTCCGACGGTCCCGGCCGCCCGAAAGATTACTACATCTCCATGGCTTTCCATTTCTACGGCCTGATTTACGCCACGCTGAGTGACGACGAGGCGAGGGCGAAGGTGCTGCGCGAGCGCTCGCGTCTGTTCGCGGAAGACTTTATCTACTGGTCCGCCGCCGATGGCGCCTCGGTGCCGTTTGGCCGCAGCCTGACCTACCGCTTTGCCATGGTTGCCTTCTGGAGCGCGGTGGCCTTTTCTCAACTGGACGTCTTCACCCCGGGCATCGTGAAGGGCATTGTGCTGCGGCATCTGCGCTGGTGGCAGCAGCAGTCGATTGTCGATCGCGACGGTATTCTTACCCTGGGGTTTGCGTATCCGAACCTGGCGATGTGCGAGGATTACAACTCCCCCGGTTCACCGTACTGGGCGCTGAAAACCTATCTGATCCTGGCGCTGCCGGAAGCACACCCGTTCTGGCAGGCGGAAGAACAACCGCTGCCCGCGCTTGCTGAAAAACATGTGATTACGCATGCGCAGCAGATCCTGATGCATTCGAAAGATTCGCAGCACGTCGTCATGCTCACCGCCGGTCAGCTGGAGCTGAACAACTACGTCAACACCGAAGCGAAATACACCAAATTTGCCTACTCCAGCCGCTTCGGATTCACCCTTGAGCGCGGGCGTTTTGGCCTGAAGCATGCCGCCTGCGATTCCATGCTGCTGCTGGCGAACGGAGATGACTATTTCCGCGGTCGTCGCGAGTGCGACGAGGTTCGGGTGGATGAAAATTACATTTTCTCGCGCTGGTCGCCGTGGCGCGACGTGCAGATTGCGACCTGGCAGATCCCGTTCGGGGAGTGGCACCTGCGCCTGCACCGTATCAACAGCGCGCGCACTCTGCAAACCGTCGAGGGCGGCTTTGCGGTGATGAAAACCGCCCATCAGGTGCGCGAACGCGGTTGTTATCTGTTGGCTGAAAACGGCAGCAGCGTCATTGTCGATCTTTCGCCGATCATTCAGCGCCAGCCAGACAGCATCGTCACGCCGCCGAACAGCAGCATTATGTTTGCGGAGTGCGCCTCCATTCCGCTGTTAAAAGCTGACCTCCCGCAAGGGGAAAGCTGGCTCTGTTGCGCCGTTCTGGCTGGCGGAAAACAGCCCGCTGCGGCGACGCCGCAGCTGAATATAACCCATAACCAGATCGTGATTAGCGAACCCGGAAGCGAACGTAAGCTGGCGTTCACATTATAAAAATCTGGCCCTACACCCCGGCGAGGATGATATGAAAAGCACATCGACAACCAACAGAACTGAATATTACAAAATCAGCAGCTTTATCTTTCTCTATTTCTTTACCTGGTCTGCCAGTATTGGTCTGCTGGCGATCTGGCTCGGTCAGAAAGCCAACCTGAGCGGATCGGTGATTGGAACCGTCTTTGCGGTGAATGGGATATTCTCCGTTATTCTCAAGCCGATCTACGGCTATATTCTCGATAAGATCGGCATGAGCAAATATCTGCTCTATTTTGTGGTGATCATGTCGGCCCTGATGGCGCCATTCTTTATTTATGTTTACCAGCCGCTGTTAATGTCTAATACCCTGCTGGGGATTATTATCGGCGCGCTCTATTTAAGCTTTGCCTGGTACGCGGGCGTGGCGGCGTGTGAATCTTATTCCGACCGCTTTAGCCGTTTGAATGGCATGGAGTTCGGGCAGATCCGTATGTGGGGATCGCTCGGCTGGGCGGTGGCGTCATCTTTCTCCGGCCTGCTGTTCAACCTCTCACCGGCGTATAACTTTATTCTCGGCAGCGTGGCGTCGGTGGTAATGCTGATTGTCCTGCTGAGCCTGAAAGTGAACACTAACTCCGCTCACGCAGGCGAGGTGCTGACGAAAGAGAAAATAGCCCCGTCTGACGTTTACGCCCTGCTGCGTAACCGCAAATTCTGGGCCTTCTGCCTGTACGTGGCGGGCGTGGCGTGGATGATGTTTATCGCCGAGCAGCAATTCTCGCGCTATTTCGTCACCTTCTTCGATGATATTCATGAGGGCAACGCCGTATTCGGCTATCTCGGGACTGTACAGTCGGGCATGGAATTTGTCATGTATATGGTGGTCCCGCTGTTTGTGAACTTTATTGGCGCCAAACGCGGGCTGTTAATTGTCGGGCTGGTGGTTGGGGCGCGTCTGATTATTTCCGGCATGTGTGATTCACACCTGTTAATTTCAGTGCTTAAGCCGCTGTACGGTCTGGAAATTTGTCTCCTGCTGGTGTCGGTATTTAAATATATCGCCGAGCATTTCGACAAGCGCGTCAATGCCACCATGTATTTACTCGGCTATCAGGCGATGCTCTACGTTGGCAACGTGGTGGTCTCTTCCCCTGCCGGCTATATGTATGACCGTATTGGCTTTGAGCACACCTATATCATCATGGGCGCAACGGCGCTGACCTTTACCCTTATTTCTGCTTTTACGTTATCCGCCTGTCAGAGCAAATGGCGCGGGGCTCGTGCGCTGAACGTAGCAGAAACGTCAACTCGATAAATTACGCCGTCAAAGAAGGAACCGAAATATGTTAAGTCGTATCAAAGAAGAACGTCTGCCTGTTATCGCTGCGCCCGTTGACTCCCGCGCATTCAGCGATGAACTGAATTCGGCGCGCAGCCACGTTCTTGACCTGATTAGCCGTCATTTAACGGAGTTCGGCGACAAATTCCCGGCGGAAACCTGCCAGAACGGTTTTTATCCGCTGACTGACAACGTGGAGTGGACCACCAGCTTCTGGACCGGGCAGCTGTGGCTGGCATGGGAGATGAGCGGCGAGGAAAAATTCCGCGCGATGGCGGAAAAACACGTGCGCTCGTTTGGCCTGCGCATCGCCGGGCGCAACGACACCAACACCCACGATTTAGGCTTCCTCTACACGCTCTCCTGCGTAGCCGCGTGGCGGCTGACCGGAAACCGCGAGGCGCGCGGCTTCTCGCTGCTGGCGGCGGAAGCCCTGCTGGAACGCTTCCACGAGAAGGCGAAAATCATCCAGGCGTGGGGCGATCTCTCCGATCCGGAGCAGGCCGGGCGGATGATCATCGACTGCAACATGAACCTGCCGCTGCTCTACTGGGCAACGGAGCAGACGGGCGATCCGCGCTTTGCCGACGCCGCAAAAGCGCACGTCATGCAGGCCGCGACGTACCTCATTCGTGACGATGCCTCCACCTTCCACACCTACTATATGGATGTGGCAACCGGCGCACCGCGCTACGGCAACACCCAGCAGGGCTACGCCGACGACTCCTGCTGGTCGCGCGGGCAGGCTTGGGGCATTTACGGTTTCCTGCTGAGCTATATCTATACCGGCGACGAAACGATGATCGCCCTGTCAAAACGGCTGGCGAACTACTTCCTCAATCGCCTGCCGGAAGACTACGTCTGCCACTGGGATCTGGCGCTGGTGGGCACCGACGCACTGCGTGATTCTTCCTCGGCGGCAATTGCGGTGTGTGGACTGCTGGAGCTGGTGAAACATCTGCCGGTTACAGATCCGGATCGCGAACGTTACCTCGAATGGGCGAAAGGGATTATGTCCTCGCTGACAAAGCACTATCTGATGGGCAAAGAAGAGAAGGGCAACGGGCTGCTTAAGCACTCGGTGTATCACCTGGCGAGCAATAAAGGCGTGGATGAGTGCGCGAGCTGGGGCGATTACTTCTACGTTGAGGCACTGGTGCGTTTTACGCAGAGCTGGAAACTGTACTGGTAAAAACAGTCGGGGGGTAACCCCCGACTTATCGATCACGCTTTCGGAATACGCAGCGTCTGACCGGGATAGATCTTATCCGGGCTGGAGAGCATTGGACGGTTAGCCTCAAAAATCTTATTGTACTGGTTGGCATCGCCGTACACGGTTTTAGAGATTGCGCTCAGGGTATCGCCGGATTTCACCGTATAGTAGGTGGCTTCATCTTTGGCATCTGTTGCGGTGATATTGTTCTCCACTTCGCTGACGCCCGCGATGTTGCCGACGGCGACCTGGATTTTTTCTTTCTGCTCCTGCGTCAGCCCGTCGCCCGTCACGCTGGCCTTGCCGTCAGTGACGTTAACCTGAACCTTATCGGAACCGGGAATGTTGAGTTTCTTGAGGTGCTCGGTAATTTTGTCGCCCTGACCTTTATGATCGGTCAGGTTATCCCACAGCTTTTCGCCTGCTTCTTTTACGAAGTTAAAAAGTCCCATTCCATCCTCCTGTTAAACATGAAGTCAGAATAAGCATAGCAGTTGAATGTTAAGGTGATAAAAAAAGCCCGGCGGCGTTAACGCTTACCGGGCCTGGGAGGGAAGTTGAAGGCCGGGTAAACGCAGTGCCACCCGGCAAATTCCACGAACCTTAAACCCCTTGCTCCAGAATTCGGATATGGGTATCCAGCACGTCACCTTTTACCGCCTCACTCCACGCTTTCATATGCGCGGTCTGCAAATGCGCTTCAAGGTGCGCGACGGTTTCCCACTGCTCAACCATGATGATTGAGTCTGGCGCGGTCGCCTGGAAGCTTGCGCTGGTGGCGGCGTCCACCATCGGCGCGTAGCCGTGGCAGCCTTCTTCTTTCAGTACGGTCGGGATGATCTTCGCGAACTCATCCAGTACCGCCTGGCGGTGATGTTGGCCAGGACGCGTACGGATTTCAGCAATAACGGTAAGCATAATTAACTCCTTCTAATTCCAGGCTACCAGTTAAGCAAAAATTTCCGCGAGATGCTTGCGATATTCTGCGATATAGCGCGGGACGTCCGGCATTTTAATTACGTCGTTGACGATAAAGGTCGGCAGCGGCTCCATACCCAAGAACTGATTCGCCTTGTGGAACGGCAGATACGCGCCGTCTACGCCCACGCCTTCGAAGAACTGATCTTGCTCAGTGAACGCTTCTAGCGGGGCATTCCAGGTCAGGGAGAGCATGTATTTCTTGCCCTGAATCAGGCCGCCGGAACCGTATTTTTTAGACGCGTCTGAGCGGGTGCGGCCGTCGCTGGCATACAGCGAACCGTGACCTTCGGTAAACACATCGTCCATGTATTTTTTCACGGTCCACGGTGCGCCCATCCACCAGCCCGGCATCTGCCAGATAACCACGTCGGCCCACAGGAAGTTCTGCACTTCGGCCTTCACGTCGTAATCGCTGTCCGCGCGCACGACCTTAACATCATGTCCGGCGTCGCGCAGGAAACCATCCGCGACCTCGGTCAGGGTGTCATTGAGCTGGCCTTTAGAGTGCGCAAATTCTTTCGCGCCGTTGATAATCAGAATGTTGCTCATTATTTGTCCTCGATGCTGAGAGTATGCCGGGTATTCTACGCGCGAGGACGGAGCGGAAAAATAAGCAGAATGTGCAAAGTCTTTTGCGCTCAGCGCAATAATGGCTGCCAGCTGACGGTCACCTCAAAGCCCCCTTCCGGCGCATTGCCCAGCGAGACGCGCATCCCATGTAACGCCGCGATACGCTTGACGATAGACAACCCCAGACCGCTGCCGGTGGCGTCCTGGCCCGGTGGACGATAAAAGCGCTCGCCGAGACGCGCCAGCGCATCGGATGAAATGCCCGGGCCGTTGTCGCGCACGGTAAAGCTTTGGGTATGCAGCGTCACGTCCACCACGCTGCCGCGCGGGCTGTAACGAACGGCGTTGTCCAGCAGGTTACGCGCCAGAAGGCTCAGCAGTAGCGGCTGTCCGTGACGCATCACCTCGGGCGCGTTGACGTTGAGCCGAATATCAATGCCCGCCTGCTGCGCCGGATGCCAGATATCCAGCACCGCGGATTGCAGCAAATCGGCCATCATCACGGGTTCGACGTCATCAAGATTATCCAGTGAATCCAGGCGCGACAGGGTGAGAAGCTGGTCCACCAGCCGGGAGGCGCGGTCGATGCCCGCATGCAGCTGCCCCAGCGCTTTAGACTGCGCCCCGGGATCGTCCAGGGAAAGCTGCGCCACGTCGGTTTGCACCTTCAGCGCGGCCAGCGGGCTGCGCAACTCATGGGCGGCATCCGAGGTGAAGCGGCGCTCGCGGGCCATCATCTCCTGCGTACGGGCGAAAAGATGGTTAAGCGCATCAAGCAGCGGGCGAACCTCCGTCGGCACGCCGTGGGTGGGCAGCGTATCGGTCGCATCCGGCGAGCGCGAGCGCAGGGTCCGCGCCAGATTTTTCAGCGGTTTCAGTTCCCGGCTCAGCAGAACAATCAGCAACAAAAGCATGACGGGCAGCGCCACCAGCCACGGCGTCAGCTGCGAGCTGACCACGTCCAGCGCCATATCCTGTCGGTACTCCCACTCCTGGCCAACCACCACGCGGTATTTCCCGTCCGGAGAAGTCAGCCACAGGAAACGCCATTCGTCGTTGTCATCCTGCAACCGACCGTCATCAAACCCGTCCCGGCGGTAGAGGTAAGGTATGTCGCGCCCGTTTTCGCCGTCGTTAAGCACCATGCTGCCGTCGGCGGTGAAGATTGCGAAGGCCAGCGCATCGTCGTCCAGATGGCCGTGTTTGGCTTTTTTCGGTACCTCGCGCATGCGTTCCGGGGCGCGAAGTTCGTCCACGTCCATCGTCAGCAGCCGTTTGGCAAACAGCATCTGCTGGGTATCGAACAGCTTATCGAGCTTGTCGGTCGTCTGGTGCCAGGCCACCACGCTTGCGGCAAACCAGGCCGCCAGGGACAGCAGCAAAAAGAGGAGCGTCAGGCGCAGCTTCAGGCTCAGGCGTTGGGTCAGTTTCATGCGTCACCCAGGGTATAACCGATGCCGTGCACGGTGCGGATAAATTCGCTGCCGAGCTTGCGGCGTAAATGATGAACGTGGACTTCGACGGCGTTGCTGGAGACGTCATCATCCCAGTTGTAGAGTTTCTCCTCGATGGTCTTGCGCGGCAGCACGCGGCCCGCGTTGCGCATCAGCAGCTCCAGCAGGGCGAACTCTTTGGGTTTGAGCACCAGCGTTTCGCCCTCCAGCGTGGCGACAAGGCTTGCCGGATCGAGCGTGACCTTGCCGTGACGCAGCTCGCTGCGCGCCTGCCCGTGGCTGCGGCGCACCAGCGCTTCAAGGCGGGCCGCCACTTCAATCAGCGCGAACGGCTTACACAGGTAATCATCCGCCCCCAGGCGTAACCCTTCGACGCGCTGATTCAGCGCATCCCGCGCGGTCAGGATCAGCACCGGTTCGCTCTTACCGCTTTCGCGCCAGGCGCGCAGGATCTCAAGCCCGTCGATTTCTGGCAGCGTCAGGTCCAGCACCACGGCATCATACGGCGCGGTGTACAGGGCCGCCTGCCCGGTTTTACCGTCGGTAAACCAGTCCACGTTAAAGCCCATTTTGCTTAAGCCCGCTTTGATGCCGTCGCCGATGAGCCTGTCGTCTTCTACCAGTAAAATGCGCATATTTCCTCCTTGATGCCGTCAGTAAACCTTCTGCAAGCGCCTGCTGTACAGTAAAAATAAATAAATTTTCCCCTTAAGAAGTTGTTAAGGTTTACCCTGTTTAATGGATTGTGAAACGACATTAAAGGGAGAGATAAAGATGAAAAAATTCGCTGCAATTGCTGCCATCATGATGATGACCACGGCCCCTGTCTTTGCTGCACAGGGTGGCTTCTCTGGCCCATCTGCGACACAGAACCAGACGCAAACCCAGCAGGGTGGCTTTGTCGATAACAACGCCAACCTCACCACCGCGGCTAAAGTGAAAGACCTGAAGGACGATGCCTGGGTGAAGCTGCGCGGGAACATTACCGAGCGCCTGTCCGATGACCGTTACACCTTCCGCGATGAGAGCGGCACGGTGGTGGTGGAGATCGACCACAAGCGCTGGAACGGCGTGACCGTCAGCCCGCAGGATAAAGTCGAACTCCAGGGTAAAATCGATAAAGACTGGAACGAGTTTGAAATCGACGTGAAGCAGGTTATCAAGCTGAACAAATAACCCGGAAAGGGCCGCTTATGCGGCCCTTTTTCTTTGTGACTCAACTCGCCAGATGAGGTAGTATCTGCGGCAATATTGCCTGAAACCCATCGGTTTCTGAGTTGAGGAATCACACGTAATGAGCGATATGGCAGAGCGCCTCGCGCTACATGAATTCACGGAAAACGCCTACCTGAACTACTCCATGTACGTCATCATGGACAGGGCGTTGCCGTTTATCGGGGATGGCCTGAAGCCCGTTCAGCGCCGCATCGTCTATGCGATGTCCGAACTGGGACTGAATGCTACCGCCAAGTTTAAGAAATCCGCCCGTACCGTCGGCGACGTGCTGGGTAAATACCATCCGCACGGCGACAGCGCCTGCTATGAAGCGATGGTGCTGATGGCCCAGCCGTTCTCTTATCGCTATCCGCTGGTGGATGGCCAGGGGAACTGGGGGGCGCCGGACGATCCGAAATCCTTCGCGGCAATGCGTTATACCGAATCCCGCCTGTCTAAATATGCCGAAGTGCTGTTGGGCGAGCTGGGGCAGGGGACGGTCGACTGGGTGCCAAACTTCGACGGTACGATGCAGGAGCCGAAGATGCTGCCTGCGCGTCTGCCGAACATCCTGCTGAACGGCACGACCGGTATCGCCGTGGGCATGGCGACGGACATTCCGCCGCACAACCTGCGTGAAGTGGCAAAAGCCGCCATCACCCTGATTGAGCAGCCGAAAACCTCGCTGGACGATCTGCTGGATATTGTGCAGGGGCCGGACTATCCGACCGAAGCCGAGATCATCACCTCGCGTGCGGAAATCCGCAAAATCTACCAGAACGGCCGCGGCTCCGTGCGCATGCGCGCGGTGTGGAATAAAGAGGATGGCGCCGTGGTGATCACCGCGCTGCCGCACCAGGTGTCCGGTGCGAAGGTGCTGGAGCAGATCGCCTCCCAGATGCGCAATAAAAAGCTGCCGATGGTGGACGACCTGCGCGACGAATCGGACCACGAAAACCCGACCCGTCTGGTGATCGTGCCGCGCTCTAACCGCGTGGACATGGAGCAGGTGATGAACCACCTGTTCGCCACTACCGATCTGGAAAAAAGCTACCGCATCAACCTGAATATGATTGGTCTGGACGGTCGTCCGGCGGTGAAAAACCTGCTGGAGATCCTCACCGAATGGCTGGCCTTCCGCCGCGATACGGTGCGCCGCCGTCTGAACCATCGCCTGGAGAAAGTGCTTAAGCGCCTGCATATTCTCGAAGGTTTGCTGGTGGCGTTCCTCAACATTGACGAAGTGATCGAGATCATTCGTACCGAGGACGAACCTAAGCCTGCCCTGATGTCGCGCTTTGGCATCAGCGAAACCCAGGCCGAAGCGATCCTCGAACTGAAATTGCGCCATCTCGCCAGACTGGAAGAGATGAAGATCCGCGGCGAGCAGAACGAGCTGGAAAAAGAGCGCGATCAGCTTCAGGCGATTCTGGCATCCGAGCGCAAGATGAACACCCTGCTGAAGAAAGAGTTGCAGGCCGATGCCGACGCCTTTGGCGACGACCGTCGTTCTCCGCTGCACGAGCGCGAAGAGGCGAAGGCGATGAACGAGCACGACATGCTGCCTTCCGAGCCGGTGACCATCGTGCTTTCCCAGAGCGGCTGGGTACGTAGCGCCAAAGGCCACGATATCGACGCGCCGGGTCTGAGCTACAAATCCGGTGACAGCTTCAAGGCGGCGGTGAAGGGCAAGAGTAACCAGCCGGTGGCGTTCATCGACTCCACGGGCCGCAGCTACGCCATCGACCCGATCACGCTGCCGTCTGCGCGCGGCCAGGGCGAACCGCTAACTGGCAAGCTGACGCTGCCGCCGGGCGCCACGGTGGACCATATGCTGATGGAGGCCGACGATCAAAAACTGCTGATGGCGTCTGATGCGGGCTACGGCTTTATCTGTACCTTCAACGATCTGGTGTCGCGTAACCGTGCTGGTAAGGCGCTGATTAGCCTGCCGGATAACGCACACGTCATGCCGCCGCTGATCATCGAGAACGAAAGCGACATGCTGCTGGCGATCACCGCTGCCGGACGAATGCTGATGTTCCCGGTCAGCGATCTGCCGGAGCTGTCGAAAGGGAAGGGCAACAAGATCATCAGTATCCCGTCAGCGGAAGCGGCAAAAGGCGTCGATGGCCTCGCGCATCTCTTCCTGCTGCCGCCGCAGAGCACCCTGACCATTCATGTCGGCAAGCGTAAAATCAAACTGCGTCCGGAAGAGTTGCAGAAGGTGGTGGGTGAGCGTGGACGTCGCGGCTCACTGATGCGCGGCCTCCAGCGAATTGACCGCGTGGAGATCGACTCGCCGGCGCGCAGCAAAGCGGACGACAGCGAAGAGTAACCTGTTTCATCCCCCCTCTTTCCGGAGGGGGAATTACCATAAAATTTCCCGTAAAAACGTTGTTAATTCGTGCGTTGCGATTAACAATACGCGCTCGTAATAAAGTCCTTACCTGGCCACAGGTGAAGTATAATTGTCAGCTGTCAGGGCTTCAGAGGTCGCTATGCTATACATTGTTCGTCTCATTCTTACCGTTATTTATTGCATTCTGGTCTGTATTTTCGGATCGATTTATTGCCTGTTCAGCCCGCGTAACCCAAAGCATGTCGCGACGTTTGGCCACATGTTTGGTCGTCTTGCGCCGCTGTTTGGCCTGAAGGTTGAAAAGCGTCTGCCTGAAGGGGCGGAGAATTTCGGTAACGCCATCTATATCGCTAACCATCAGAACAACTACGATATGGTGACGGCCTCAAATATTGTTCTTCCGCCGACCGTAACCGTGGGTAAAAAAAGCCTGCTGTGGATCCCGTTTTTCGGTCAGCTGTACTGGCTCACCGGTAACTTACTGATTGACCGTAACAACCGCGCCAAAGCGCATGGCACCATTGCGGAAGTGGTGGATCAGTTTAAAAAGCGCCGGATTTCCATCTGGATGTTCCCGGAAGGGACGCGCAGCCGTGGTCGCGGCCTGCTGCCGTTTAAGACCGGCGCGTTTCATGCTGCAATTGCGGCAGGCGTTCCAATTATTCCCGTGTGTGTTTCCAATACATCGAATAAGATTAATCTTAACCGTCTGAATAACGGACTGGTCATTGTCGAAATGCTGCCGCCGGTAGATACCTCAAAATACGGTAAAGACCAGGTGCGCGAGCTGGCCACGCACTGCCGCGAGCTGATGGCTCAGCATATTGCGCAGCTCGATAAAGAAGTTGCAGAGCGAGAAGCCGCCGGTAAGATTTGACCCGGTGTCGTGTAAGGGAAAACGAATTCCCGCGTTGTTAGTCGTTTCAGATGGAGCTTATATGTCACTCAGTCGGCGTCAGTTTATTCAGGCTTCGGGTATCGCCCTTTGTGCGGGTGCGATGCCGCGGACAGCCAGCGCCGCCGGGCAGCAACAGCCGCTGCCTATTCCGCCGTTGATTGAATCCCGTCGCGGGCAGCCGCTATTCCTCACGCTTCAGCGTAGCCACTGGTCCTTTACCCAGGGAACGCGCGCGCAGGTATGGGGCATTAACGGACGCTACCTCGGGCCGACCATTCGCGTGTGGAATGGCGATGACGTTAAGCTCATCTACAGTAACCGTACGACGGAAAATGTCGCGATGACCGTCAGTGGTTTGCAGGTGCCGGGGCCGCTGATTGGCGGCGCGGCACGCATGATGTCGCCGAATGCCGACTGGGCGCCCGTCCTCCCGATTCGTCAGAGCGCGGCGACATTGTGGTATCACGCCAACACCCCGAACCGCACCGCCCAGCAGGTCTACAACGGCCTGGCCGGAATGTGGCTGATTGAAGATGAGGTCAGCAAAACGCTGCCGATCCCGAATCACTACGGCGTCGATGATTTCCCGATCATTATTCAGGACAAGCGGCTGGATAACTTCGGCACGCCGGAGTACAGCGAGCCGGGCAGCGGTGGTTTTGTGGGCGATACGCTGCTGGTTAACGGCGCGCAAAGCCCGTATGTCGAAGTGTCTCGTGGCTGGGTGCGCCTGCGTCTGCTGAATGCCTCTAACTCGCGCCGCTACCAGTTGCAGATGAGCGACGGCCGCGCGCTGCACGTGATTTCAGGCGATCAGGGGTTATTACCTGCGCCGGTGTCGGTAAAACAGCTGGCGCTCGCACCGGGCGAACGTCGTGAGATCCTCGTGGATATGACCAACGGGGATGAAGTGTCCGTGACCTGCGGCGAAGCGGCAAGCATTGTTGACCGTATTCGCGGCTTCTTTGAACCGTCGAGCGTTCTGGTCTCCACGCTGGTGCTCACGCTGCGCCCGACCGGCCTGTTGCCGCTGGTGACCGACAGTCTGCCGATGCGCCTGCTGCCGCAGGAGATTGTGACCGGCCCGGCAGTACGCAGTCGCGATATCAGCCTTGGCGACGATCCGGGCATCAACGGTGCGCTGTGGGACGTAAACCGCATTGATATCACCGCCCAACAGGGAACATGGGAGCGCTGGACAGTCCGCTCGGAGATGCCGCAGTCGTTCCATATTGAAGGGGTGTCATTCCTGATCCGCAACGTCAACGGGGCGATGCCGTTCCCGGAAGACAGGGGCTGGAAAGATACCGTCTGGGTGGATGGCCAGGTCGAACTGCTCGTCTACTACGGCCAGCCTTCCTGGCCGCACTTCCCGTTCCTGTTCCACAGCCAGACGCTGGAGATGATGGACAGGGGATCGGTAGGGCAGATGCTGGTGAATCCGGCACCATAAAACGCTTTCTCCCTCTCCCTGTGGGAGAGGGTTGGGGTGAGGGCAACAGCCCGCACAATACCCCTTCATTTCCCCCGGTAAACCAGCGTATAATCCCGCTCCTTTTGTCTATTTTTTCTTCGGAAGCATTATGAGCGCTATTTCCCTGATCCAGCCGGATCGCGACCTCTTCTCCTGGCCCCAGTACTGGGCAGCCTGCTTTGGACCGGCGCCGTTCCTGCCGATGTCCCGGGAAGAGATGGATCAACTGGGCTGGGACAGCTGCGATATCATTCTGGTAACGGGCGATGCGTATGTCGATCACCCGAGCTTTGGCATGGCGATCTGTGGCCGTATGCTTGAAGCCCAGGGCTTCCGCGTGGGGATCATCTCCCAGCCTGACTGGAACAGCAAAGACGACTTTATGCGTCTGGGCAAGCCTAACCTGTTCTTCGGCGTGACCGCGGGCAACATGGACTCGATGATCAACCGCTATACCGCCGACCGTAAGCTGCGCCATGACGACGCTTACACGGCTGACAACGTGGCGGGTAAACGTCCCGATCGCGCGACCCTCGTCTACACCCAGCGATGCAAAGAAGCATGGAAAGACGTGCCGGTGATCCTGGGCGGCATCGAGGCGAGCCTGCGCCGCACCGCACACTACGACTACTGGTCTGATACCGTGCGCCGTTCGGTGCTGGTGGATTCGAAAGCCGACATGCTGATCTTTGGCAACGGCGAGCGTCCGCTGGTGGAAGTGGCGCATCGCCTGGCGCAGGGTGAACCGGTCAGCGAGATCCGCGACGTGCGCAACACCGCGATCATGGTGAAAGAGGCGCTGCCGAGCTGGAGCGGGGTGGATTCCCGCATTATCGATATGCCGGGCAAAATCGACCCTATCCCACATCCGTACGGTGACGATCTGCCGTGCGCGGATAACAAACCGGTTGAGCCGAAGAAAGCGGAAGCAAAGGCCGTGGTGGTGCAGCCGCCGCGTCCGAAGCCGTGGGAAAAAACCTATGTGCTGCTGCCGTCTTACGAAAAAGTAAAAAGCGATAAAGTACTCTACGCCCACGCATCGCGCATCTTACACCATGAAACCAACCCCGGCTGCGCGCGAGCGCTGATGCAAAAGCACGGCGAGCGCTATATCTGGGTTAACCCGCCAGCGATCCCGCTCTCTACCGAAGAGATGGACAGCGTCTTTGCTCTGCCGTACAAGCGTGTGCCGCATCCGTCATATGGCAACAGCCGTATTCCGGCGTACGAGATGATCCGTTTCTCAATCAACATCATGCGCGGCTGCTTCGGCGGGTGCTCCTTTACTCTTGTTTTTATGTATTTAGAGTTAAACTCTACTTTTCTATTTTTAGAATTCAAGCTATTCATCGTAATTGAGAGATATCCTTTTAATGTTCAGCAAGCCTGTTAAAAGCACTTTATCTGAACCGCGTTTTGCCTAAATCCTGCTCAATATATACTCTCCCTGAGTTCTGAAATCCTCAAATTCCCCAATCTTAAAGCATTGATACATAGATGATGTCAGATAATGCGCAATCATCTCACCGCCAATATGGATCCGTTCCGGGTGTGGGTATGTCGCCTGTATAGCCCTTTGTTCATTCATCATTACAGGAATTGTCTGCAACAAATCCCCATCCAAGATTTGGCACTCAGGTTTTACTCCTGTTCCGTATTGTAATTGCTCTGATTCGAAATCATGGACTGAGCGATAGGCGAACGAAACGATATTTCCTGTTTCCTCGCAAATTGCGAACTGATAAACACTGGTTGTCACCGTTGAAGAAGAGGGAATTGCATGGTCATGCTTGTATTGTTTCCACAGCCTCCTTAGACAGGCCGATGTATGATAATTGAGATTTTGTATACCTGATACGACCATTCTGGTTGATGCTTCAAGCAACCAGGTGTTAGAAAATCCACCTGCCCCCGTTCCTGCTATGATGGTTCTTAGCTGGGGGATGTAACCTGCTTTGGAAACAAAAGATAACGGCTCCCCATTATCGGTGACGGCAAGGGTATCTGTTATAATCAGTGCTTGTGCTTCGTCTGTATAAAATATCAGTGATGACATATTTTCCTCATCCAGAAAAGACATTACATGAATCACAGAACAGGTCACTACAACCACGTGAAAGGGAGTCAGACCATTTTCCAGAGGTAAATATATTCTTGTGTTTGGACGCGTTGCGGTTCTCTGTAAAAAATATATAGCACAAACAAAAGTCCCCGCAGGGATAAATATAGTTATATGCGCTTTTTCTGCTGGCTTTTACAATTGAAAGTGACAGGTAAACGAAATGTGTTACAGGTTTCTTTTGCTTTTCGTTGGGTTCTGTATATGCGAATTTACCCTGTGTGTTATTTTTGCAATGGACTCAGGCTGTATTCAATCAATTAAGGTTTACTTCTGGCATTAAGATGTATCCGTTGCCTGTTTTTTAAGGGCACGGTTTGTGCCGGGAAATGAAAATCACATCTTAAGTTCTTCACTCAAAGGATTTGTGATGTTTATCACGTATGGTCCGGGTAACGTGTTGAGGTCAATGTATTGCATCGTGATGGTGTCGTTACATCTTTTACTTTCCTCCTGATTTGCATATTCACTCCCGGCAACCTGGTTGTTTGTTTTTTCTTCTTCCGGATTTATAGTGTAGGCATGAGGTGGCGTTTCAGGGCGACAGACTGTGAGGATAATCACTAACATTCATGCGCGTTATGGGCGTGTCAGCAAACTGGATGCAACAGAGCCGAAACTGAAATTTGAACCCGGATTTCTGTATGCTGAAATACCTTATATTAGCGGCATCCAGAATCGAAAACTGAGCCGATATGTACACTTTTATCTTATGGATAAAGCTATCCTGCAGGCCAGGGATTTAAAGCCTTTAGCCCGGGCATTTTTACGCTGGATAAGGTGGCTGGAGGATAACGGACTTGACCCTTTCACCCCGGGAACGTTGAAATACCAAAGCCCTACATATGGCTTCAGGGAGTATCTTCTGGGGGCCGTAAGGCAGGGGCGCATCGCCTCATCCACCGCGGCGGTGTACATCAGCGTTATCCGACGGTTTTACGTATTTCTGGGCAAGTGTGGTGAGCTGGCTGCCAGCTCATTTTTTACGTTGGTCGAAAAAGTCGTTGACGGGCGACGCAAGGTGATAAGTTCGGATCTTGCCATCAGGATAACCAGCACAACAAAAAGGACAATCAACCCACTGAATGATGCAGAGGTTCATATCCTGGATGAGGCACTGAAATCTGAGTCCGGGTTGTTCAGTTTAATGATTGTGCTGATGAAAAATTGTGGGCTACGGCTGGATGAAATGCTGACCCTGCCGTCGTCACTCTTTACTGAAGAGTACCTTGCCAGTGTCCCTGTATCTGAGTTGACCATCAGGGGGCTTCATATTGGTCCGAGATGCGGAGTTCATACGAAGTTTGGGATGACGCGAGAACTCTTCATCACCAGACGATTGTACGAGCAGGTTCTGGATTATCTGGCGGATGAGGAGTATGAAAAGAAGATCCAAAAATGGCGTGCACGACAGGGTGGGGAAGGGCGGCACGAGCCTTTATTTTTAATGGCAAACGGGAAACGGATGTCTGAAAAAGCCTTTTACTCCCGCTGGTACAGTTTTCGCCATCGCCTGGCCCGGTCTGCTCCGGGAAATGTGTTCAGACATAAACCCCATGATTTGCGGGCAACGTTTGCGACCCATTTTTTACGCTCGGCACTGAGTTGCTATCCCGATCAGGCCGCAAATGCGCTGGGTACAGTAAAATACTGGATGGGCCATAAAAGCGAAAATACGACGATGAAATACATCGTCTTTCTTCAGCAAAACCAGATTTCTGATGCAGTCGCCGGGGTCATGGACGCATTGATTGACGGTGCTGCAGGTCGCGATGGAGCCATATATGAGCCGGAGTGAAACGCAGATAACGTGGATGGCCGAAAATGTGCTGTCATGGGAGACGGTCAGCGGACACATCACTCAGCGGGATCTGAACCGATATTATTTACTTGACGTTTATCTTCAGGCTCATTTTTCAGATTATGTGTTGCTCCCCGGATGGTTTAGTGAACATTCGCATCTTGCCCGCCCTGAAAAACGCGATTTTATTGCCTCTCTGAAACGATTTCTTCTGTCTTACCGTCCCGCCGGAAGGTTAACCATTTTCCGTTATCTCAATATGTTTTTTATATGGCAGTCAGTCAATCAGTATGACTATGGCACGGCTGAAGGCGTTGAAATGTATATTAAACATCTCATGAACGATATTCGTCGGCGAAAAATTTCAGTCAGGATGGCAAGACACTACTTGTCCGTGGTCAACCGGTTTTTGCTTACGGGCGGGCAGATTCAGAGGCGGTATGAATATGAATTCTTACCGAAAGGAACGTATCAGCAGCAGGGAAGGGATAGCTATACCAGGAATGAACTTTCCGAGATCCTGAGGCAGTTGTCATCCATGAATGAGTTCCTTGCGGGATGTATCCGGGAGCATATCGCTAAATCGGAAAAAGGGGTGCGGCATTTCTCACCGTCTTTGCTGGCACCTGTTTATGAAGCGTATTTCCGGTATCCGGGAGAGAACGGGGTCAGCAGGGCAGAGATCATCATCAGGGACGTTCTGGAAAATTACTTTCTTACTTCTTTTTTTCTGTTCTGTTACCACACATGGGGAAACACCTCTCAGGTTCTGGGTCTGACGCGGGATGATATACATCTGGATGAAAAGGGTATCAGCACTGATTATGTTTATAAGGGGAGAGCGAATAAGTATATACGTCTGACGATAGGTAAATCGGAGTATGTGACCAAACGTGCGGGCTATTACTGGTTTCTGTCTTTTATCAGGCTCAGGGACGACATCGTTAACTATCTGGTTTCCGCAGATAACTTCCCTCCGGTACAGGCGCTGTTTCTGAGTGAGCCGCAGGTGAAATTCCGTAAGCTTTATTCTCTTAATCCCAGTCATCTGACTAAATTTTCTAACTCTGAGGGGGCGTGGGCCACGATGCGGCAGCTTAATCCCTCGCTTCCATCAATTACCGTTTCTGGCTTGCGCAAAACGTCTGAGCAGTATACGGACAGAACATTAAAGAATGGTCTGATTACGGCGGAAAAAGCACAGCATAACTGGGGCACTTACAGGCGGAATTATGCTGCAGGTAACCCACAGGGGGCGAAGGAAAACTTCAGTGCTGCACTTGATACGCTTATGAATCAGGGGATTGCGACACGTGCGTTATCCGAGCGGGTAAAAGTTGCTGATGAGCTGGGGATCGATCTGCGTGGAAGCGATGAGGGTGTGGATCTTTTATTGAATGGCCTGGGATGTCGATCGCAGGAGCCGCCTACAGATATTGAATTGCGCTTTATAAAAAAGCAAAAACGATTTGGCCGGACACCAAAGGCTTGTGCGGATTTTTCTCATTGTGTCGAATGTTCAAAAAGTTGCGTTGTGGAAACGCTGGAGTCTGTATGGCTCCTGCTGTCATTCAGGCATGCTATCGAGTATGGAAAACCGTTGTACATCGGTTCGGTCAATGCTGTGGAGCGTTATGAAACGTTACTCCTGAAGATTGATTTACGGCTTGGGCTGGTAGATGAGGCGACCCTGAAAAAAGCGCGCGTTAAACTTCAGCGAGAAGGTGTGGCTCCGGTATGGCAGATTTGAAGAAAAAAGAGGTAAGCCGTAGTCGAATGGCGGAGTTTCCTGCCGGAACGCCGCTTCGTTCAGGGGATGAGTTTCCGACTGAGGATATCATCTGTGAGGCACTAGAAAACAAAAGCTTTGAACGTCTGAATAACTGCCTGGTTATCGCCAGCTCAGATGAACATGATATGCGTTTTATCAATGAGGAGACGCTGAATATTTATTTCAGGGATGATGTCTGGACCAATCGCTATGTCAGAACCCATATTGGTGAAACGTTAAGAACCGTTAATTTTTCAGGCATACGGGATCCTGAACTGCGTCTTGAAGCCAAAATCATCTCAGCCAGCCTGCTCTGGATTGTCGGCAGGACCGCGAAGACGCAGTCACTGATCCGGAAATGTGCAAACATTGTGGCGGGAGCCCGTATTATTGAGTCTATGGGGTATCGCAGTCTGTTTCAGCTTCGTTTTCCGCTTGTCCGGAATGCTTTCATTGTAAAGATGAAGGAGGAGGATGAGCACGGCAGGAAGCGTTCTGAAAGAACATTACGTAATTACTTTATGGACCTGGCGGATATCTCGCTGACAGGTCATACCCGTCTTCGAAAATACGGTTACTTTCCTGATATTAGCTTCGACAGTTACAACAGTGTGGATGATTCAAACCAGACATATTGTATGCCTTTCAGTCTTATGATGTCTGTCTGGGAAGGGCTGATTACTGAACTGGATGCTGAAATCAGTGATTTCGATTTTGACGGGTTTTCCCGGCTGTGCGCTATCATAAACGGTTTTTATGATTCGCCTTACTATACGTCGATGCTGGAAGCCCGTAAAAGAGGGACAGCAAAAAGCATACCGGATTACCGGGCCGCGTATTACTACAATATTGTTGCCGGGGAAATTCGGGCGCTTTTCGCGACACTTGGCCCCGGGATGCAGGGCTGGTTCTCGGTACATAAAAATAAGCGCTGGAGATCTGATTTTATTGGCGTTGATCACATAAAGCTGAACACCTGGCATTTTGAGCTGACGTTAAAAGTCATGAATGTGATACAGGCCATGTCGGGGATGAGACACAGCGAAGTGCTTGGCGTGATGCACGGTTCACTGATTTATGATGGTGATATCCTGGGACTTCGTTCGGTGTTGCATAAGTTCGCCCCGGAAGGTGGAAGTCACGAAGACTGGGTTGTTTGTCGCTATGTGGAAAAGCCTTTTCAGCATTTACGCAGAATTAATCAAATCATGACAGGCCTGGACGGGAAGACGCTGGACAATGTTCCATTGTCTTTAAATATCAGGTCGTGGTTCTCGGAGCAAAAACTCTCTTTTATGGGGACGCAGCGCCAGACTGAGTGGGCAAAGAAATTTGTGAAAAGACACCATCTGTTCATCCGACGTGACCATATTGATGAGTTCAGGCTTTTAAATCCAAACATACGTGATGATGAACGCGTTGCGATGGAGATTCGGGAGGGGGCTTTCTGGCCATTGCGAACCCATCAGTTTCGCCGTTCACTTGCTGTACACCTCAGGCGTCTTGATCTGATTTCTACTAATGATCTTATCCGGCAGTTTAAGCACTTAATCAGAGGCATGACGGAGTGGTATATGTCCGGTGCACTCAACGCTTCGCATTTTAGCCGGGCGATCCCTCAGGCATTCGCTGCCGAGATTGAAAGGGTTGATACCGAACTCTCAGCTTCCAGGGCTGTTTCTTATCAGCATGAAGGCCTGCTTTATGGCGAAGGCGGGAAGTTACTGATGTCCCAGAGAGGTGGGCACTTACATCAGATGACGTTTCCTACACTGAAAAAAGCGATGAGCATGGCTAAACGAGGCGGGCAAAAACTGGTATCTCTTGGAAACGGTTTTTATTGCATGAATGGCCATGACTGCGAGTTTAAGGCGGTTGTTCAGTCAGCGTCCTGCAATCCGGGATGTGAGAACATGCTGGCCGGAGCTGATTCTGTTCCCGTGTGGAAACGCAGGATGGCTCATTATGACAACCTTCTGGAGATTGCCGTGCGAAATAATGCTCCTCAGGCTGACAGGGATTTTCTGATGCTTGAGAGAGATTTTTATGCAGATGCTGTCCGCTTTTTTGAAAAGGATGAATAGAGCATGACGAACGAACAGTCGGGGGTTAAAAAAACACAGGCAAGAGCAGAGCAGGCCCTGAGGGAACTGATGTTATCAGGGGAGCGTATCAGCCAGTATGCTGTGGAAAAACGAGCGGGGCTGGCAAACGGCACCCTGAATTATAACTGTCCTGAGTACAGGCAGGTCAGGGAGGCTATCCGCAGTCTGAAAAAAACGTGCCAGGGCACCGCGCCGGTTGATGAGCAGGGCATTGAGCAGCAGATCAAGCTGAAAGAAAAGTATCGCCGTCAGAGAAATGAGCTGAGGGAAGAAATCAAAAAGATGATGGCTGAAAATGTAGAGCTGTTACATAACCTTATACTTTTACAGCAGTATGTCAGGGAGCTTGAACGCAACACCGGGAGGGAGAAAGGGGACGTCATTCCGTTCTCGGGTGGTGTCAGGGACTGAGGCTATACTGAACGGAAGGACGCGAGGTGAATCGCCACGGGTTTAACAGACACCTCAGAGTCATTTAAGATGGCTTAAAGAGAGGTGCCCATGAGCGGTAAGCGTTATCCCGAAGAGTTTAAAATTGAAGCAGTCAAACAGGTTGTTGATCGCGGTTATTCTGTTGCCAGCGTTGCAACGCGTCTCGATATCACCACCCACAGCCTTTACGCCTGGATAAAGAACTACGGTCCGGATTCTTCCACTAATAAAGAACAGTCAGATGCTCAGGCCGAGATCCGCCGTCTTCAGAAAGAGCTGAAGCGGGTTACCGACGAACGGGACATATTAAAAAAAGCCGCGGCGTACTTCGCAAAGCTGTCCGACTGAGGTACGCCTTTATTCGTGACAACACCTGTTGCTGGCCTGTTCGCCTGCTCTGTCGGGTGCTGGATGAACATCCCAGTGGTTTTTACGCCTGGCTTCAGCAGCCGCATTCACAACGCCATCAGGCAGACCTGAGACTGACAGGACAGATTAAACAGTTCTGGCTGGAATCGGGATGCGTCTATGGTTATCGCAAAATCCATCTGGATCTGCGGGACAGCGGGCAACAGTGCGGAGTGAACAGAGTCTGGCGACTGATGAAACGTGTCGGGATAAAGGCTCAGGTCGGATACCGGAGCCCGAGGGCATGTAAAGGCGAGGCCAGTATCGTGTCGCCCAACAAGCTCCAGCGACAGTTCAATCCGGATGCTCCGGATGAGCGTTGGGTAATCACAGCGTGGTTTCCTCAAACCCTCGCTGTGAATTAACTGAAATACTTCATTGAAGCTGTAACCAAACAGTTAACTGAAACAATGAGCCCGCAGAGCATTGCACAGCGATGACACCATTTGTTGAGCTTCACCGTTTTCGCATACAACCGTCCGGGATTTGGAAAAGCACTGTCTTTTTGTACTGACCGATCATGATTAAGTGACACCTCTTCGAAAAAGAGAGCGCGATGAGCGATTAATATATGGCTCGAAAGACAATTATGTTGGGCTTTTATGACCGCTGTCAGAGGTATTATCTTACCCGGACGGCAACAGGGTCGGAATGTCATCAGCGGCACTGTAACAAGCTATCCGCCATCTTAAATATCTGCAGGTCCTTTCACCGAGTATGCACACCAACCGACAGAGTGATTTGACCCAAACTGGTGGATATTTTGCAAAACTATTAGCCTCTTATGACCGGTCTGCAGCCTGATATTGAGGAATTAGTGCGCTTTCATGGAATGCCTGCCGGGATCGCAAGTACGAACCCCCGGTACTGTTACACTGAATGTGCTCAGTCCTGTATCAGATTGTATTTTTCAGCAACTCAAGAACAACCCTTATTTTATCATTGTCACGTTTGTAGTACGTCCAGGGACCGATGCGCTGAGAAGTAACAAGTTGTGCCCGTTGAAGAGCTGAGAGGTAAAGAGAAACGGTAGACTGTGAGAGCCCGACCTTTTCCTGAATGATACTGACACACACACCGAACTCGTCCGCATCAGCATAAGGCTGATGGAAGTGTATTTTCGGTTCCTTGAGCATATACAGAATTTTTCTTCTAACAGGGTTTCCCAGCGCCTTAATCACGTCATTCAAATCAATATCAGGCATAAACTCTGTCACTTGTCGCATTGAGGAATTGCAATGTTACGATACTTCTCTACGTTAAGCATCAGCTTTTGAAAAGCTGATGCTCATAAGAATGGTTAGCCAAAGGCGGGATAATCTGTGTAGCCTTTTGCCGTTCCACCATACATGGTTGTTGGATCGACCGGATTCAGTGGCCATTCATGATAAAGGCGCTGCGGTAAATCCGGATTAGCTATGAACGGGCGGCCAAATCCGATAATGTCTCCCCAGCCAGCACCGATAATCCGTTCGGCTTTTTCTTGCGTATATCGCCCGGCATACATAATTACACCGCTGAATAATTTACGGACTTCAGCTCTGAATGCTTCAGGCAATTCGGGAGCATCATCCCAGTCGGCTTCAGCAAGAGAAATATAGGCTATTCCGATTTCTTCAAGAATTTTAACGGCTTCGGTATAGGTTTCATGGGGATCATCTTCCACCAGGCCAAGATAGACCCTTACTTCATCCGTGGTCTGAAAGAGCGGAGCAAAACGGACTCCCACACGGTCTTTACCGACCACATCAGCGACAGCCTGCGTCACTTCGCGCAGAAACCGCAGCCGGTTATGTAATGAGCCACCATATTCATCCTCTCTTTTGTTGCTATGGGATGACATGAACTGGTTAACCAGGTATCCATTTGCACAGTGAATTTCCACACCGTCAAAACCGGCATCAAGGGCGTTCTGAGCTGCCCCGGCGTACATCCTGACAATCTCACTAATTTCCTCTTTTTCCAGTGCGCGGGGGCAGGAAGCGGTAGCCAGCGCCCCCTCTCCCGGCCCGGTTTCGATGAATACCTTAACGTTTTCCCCTGCCGGTATCGCCGACGGAGCGACAGGCGAGGCGTTACCTGGCTGCAGGGAGTTATGGGATACTCTTCCGACATGCCAGAGCTGGGCAAAAATGATGCCTTCTTTTTCATGCACTGCCCGCGTCACTTTCTTCCAGCCTTCCACTTGCCGTGAGCTGTAGATCCCCGGGGTCCACGCATAACCCTGCCCACGAGGTTCGATTTGTGTTCCTTCGGTCACCATAAACCCGGCACTGCTGCGCTGTGCGTAATATTCAGCCATCAGTTCGTTCGGAATATCACCCGGTTGTGAGCTCCGTGAGCGGGTTAAAGGCGGAAGTACAACACGATTCTTCAGGGTGTAGGGACCTAGTCTGGTGGGAGAGAACAGGTTTTTCGTCTTCATTACATATCCTGATATAGCGAATTTTCAATATCACTGAAACGCCATGTCTCAGCATTTACGACCTGGCATGTCGTCGTTCGGCCGATGTAGCCGCAGAACCACGACACTTTATTCCACATATTGAGATTTACCAATATCTAGATTTATAAAAATTATGATCGGATGAGCGGAACGGGGGGTTGCCTGATGGCTCACAGAATCGGCATCATGAACCTAAATGGTTCTGATAATGTTATCGGAGATCCTGAACGGGAACGGTATGCGTCACGATTTTAATGACTATGTTGCATTCATGGCAGTAGCACAGGAGTGCAGTTTTTCACGGGCTGCTGTCCGCCTCGGGATTTCGGCATCCACGCTTTCACACACGATACGTCGTCTCGAGGAGCGCGTTGGCATGCCGTTACTTATGCGTACAACCAGGCGGGTGGCTGTCACCGAAGCCGGTAAACAATTATTACTGACGCTTGAACCCGGTCTTGCGCGCATTGAAGCGGGCGTGACAGCTCTTCAGAGACTGCGCCATACACCGGCTGGGCTGGTCAGACTTACGGTATCAGATCACATGATTCATGAATGTCTCTGGCCACGATTGTCACCGTTACTAAAAAAAATATTCGGATATCAAGGTGGAAATGTCGCAGCAGAACGGTTTTGTCGACATTGTTGAGGGCAATTTTGATGCCGGAGTCCGAATTGGTGATGACATATTAAAGGATATGGTGGCCGTCCGAATCGCACCGGACATACGGTTTGTCGTCATTGGATCGTCCACCTATCTTCCAGAAAGAGGTCTGCCGCTACATCCCTCTCAGCTGGAAAAACATGACTGCATCAATATACGTCTGTCACCCACAGGCCCGCTGTATGGCTGGGAATTTGTCAGGCAGGGGGAGAATATTGTGAAAAAAGTGGACGGGCAGCTTACTTTTTCAAGCATTTATCCAATGCTTCATGCAGTAAAAGATGGCTACGGCCTGGCCTACCTGCCGGAGTCTTCTGCCCTGGCGGGGATTGAGGCGGGACACTATTGTCGGGTGCTTGAGGACTGGTCAGAGGCTTTTCCCGCCGACATGATAATTCCAATAATGTCCATTACAGGCTCCGGTAAAGATAATACCGACACCTTACATGAGAAAGGCAAAAGCAATATAACCTGCTGTGCTCCGGATTTTAAGAATGAGCGGTTTACGTAGCAGGATGAGCAGTTCGAACCAGAAATTTCGTTACTATTGCTAAAGTAAAACCTGATGACCTCTAATCGTAACGGAGACCAATATGACTTCACAACTGAACTGGCAGGCCCCGGCTATCAATCGCAAAAAAGTAGGTGACATGACTGTGACCATGCTGAGTGATGGCTATCTGGACGTATCTTTTGAGCTGCTGTCTGGTATTGACGGCTCACGTGCCGAGGATTTACTGCAGAAGCGCGGTGTGCCAGCAGTACCCCGTATTAATATCAACGTCTACGTTATCCAGACGCCTGAGCGAACCATCCTGATTGACAGTGGTGCCGGAGGTATTAATGGCTGGGGCGGTCGGCTTCAGGTAGCCCTGGCCGCGGTAGGCATTGACCCGCTTCAGATTGATACCCTTCTCCTGACTCACGCGCATCCTGACCATATCGGCGGGCTTGCAGGCCCCCTGCAGACTCCCGTTTTCCGCAATGTTCAGCAGTTGTTTGTGCATGAGAAAGAACTCGCTTTCTGGCGTGATGAAACCATTTCCGCTGGCGCGCCTGACGCATTCAAGCCGTTCTTTGAAGTAGCAAGGAACGCCTTCAGCGCTTATGACGACAAACTGGTGCCATTCCGCGAGGAAGCGATTTTACCAGGTATTCAGACTGTACCGCTGTTCGGCCATACGCCAGGACATACCGGTTATCTGCTGGGTGATGAAAAAGAGTCGCTGCTCATCTGGGGTGATATTGTTCACTTCCCACACATTCAGGTTGCTCAGCCTGACGTTACTATCGCGTTCGACAGCGATCCTGCGGCGGCGGCGGCCATCCGTAGCAAAGTGCTTGACCGCGCAGCGAGCGATAACCTGGCTGTCAGTGGTATGCACTTCAACCTGCCTACTACCGGTAAGGTTATCCGTGAAGGTAACAGCTTCGCACTGAATTACGACCTGTGGTCACCCGCAGTCTGATCACCTTCCTTCCCGGTGCACACAATAGTGACCGGGAAGAGATCCCCTTTCATATCGCCCGACAAGAACCCACCTGCAATACTATGAATATCACTGCCTCACAAAAAAAATGGCTCATTACTCTTGCGCCCTGGCTTTTTGTATTCCTCTGGAGTCAGGGTTTGTCGCAGCCAAATTTACCGTGCAGTACAGCGCGCCGTTTCATCTTTTATTCCTGCGTGGCGCATTTTCCTGTCTGGTCCTTCTGCTGCTTACACTGGGGTTCAGGGCCCGTTTTCCGTCCGGCAGAGGAATGGTTCGCAACCTGATTGTCGGACTTTTCCTGCAGAGCTTCTTTCTGGGCGGATGCTTTTATGCCATCCATCGTGGCATGCCGTCAGGCATTGCGGCGCTCATCACCGGCCTGCAGCCGGTACTGACTGCAATACTGGTTTCACTCATGCACCGTCAGTCCCTGCATCCCCGGAAATGGCTGGGTATTGCGATTGGCTTTGCGGGCGTTTTCTTGGTGCTATCGCCAGGGCAGCATAGTTTTGCACTGGATCCTGTGGCTTTTGGGTCGGTCATGCTGGGGTTATTTGGCGTAACGATCGGAGCGCTTTATCAGCGCCGTGCTCAGGGAGATGGACATATCTTTGCGAACACGTTTTTACAGTACGTCACTTTGACAATATCGATGGGTGCAATTAGCCTGATGTTCGAATCTGCTCCGACGCAGTGGAGCTTATCATTTGCGCTGGGTCTGGGCTGGCTGGTTATTGGCGTATCGGTTCTGGCGATTATGTTGCTGATTTTTATGATACGAAGCGGTGAAGCAACCAAAGTCGCTACTTACTTTTACCTGGTTCCCATTCTCACGGCAGCTGAAGCGTGGTTGCTGTTTGGAGAGGCCATTACATTGCCTATGCTTGTGGGTATGGCAGTAACTATAATCGGCCTGATTTTTGTCATCCGGGAATAGACAACCGCACGCGTCGCTGTATGCTTTTGTATATGGCGACGTATAATAGCGGTCAAAGTCAAATTCCGGATGAATATGCAAACAGTCAGCTTTTCCGATTCTCCCGTTGATGATCTCCTCGCTGAGCTTCTTACCCTGGCACGCTCCCGTTTTCCACTTCCCTGCGATTGCCTTCGCGCAGAACAGACGCATCAGGTAAAGAAGTTCGAGGTGGAAGGTGCGACCCTTTCCTTCCCGCTGGAAGGAGAATTCCGGTATCGTGAAAATGAGAAATGGCACCGGGTGATCCCGGGCGAGATTATGGTCGTCCCGAATGCCCGTAGCATCGATATAGAATATGCCCCTTCAGAACAAAGTGGTGAGTTTGTCGCCCTGAGCGTGGTGCTCGCGGAGGAACAGCTTGAAGCAGCCAGGCTGTTACTTGCCGCACCACCACCACAGGACACCGGCAGCATCGCAGCCATTTCCGTATCAGCTCTTCTTTCACCCCTTAACCGCTGGACAGCCGCAATGCGGGAAGGGAAGCGTCCGCTTTCCCTGCACGCCATGGTTGAAGTGGTGCTCTGGCTTTATGGCATGGGATACCATGCTTTGCTGCGAGCCCGGCAGCCAAGTCTGGCCATGAAAATCCGTCAGATGGTAGCGGACAAACCGGCTCATCCCTGGAGTGCTGCTGAAATTGAAGATCTGACGGGACTCAGTGGCCCCACGCTTCGGCGCCACCTGGCCAGTGAGTCAACCAGCTTACGCTCAGTTATCGCCGATGCACGTATCGCGGAGGCTCTCCGCCTGCTGATGACATCGACGCTGCCGGTAAAAACGGTCGCGGGGCGGGTGGGTTACAATTCAGTATCGAGCTTCAGCAGGCAGTTTTCTGAACGCTATGGAATCGAACCTTCAGGGTTCCGCTGACTTCAGTTCGTTCAAGGTACACATTGCGTCCCTCGCACTTCAGTAACTTGCGTGGATCTTTCGAATATAACGGAAGATATTGGCCGGCATTGCGTGTAACCGGTTCAGGAGTTCTCATCGTGACGGGAGAGCTAAATCGGTACGGCTGTTGTTCTCAGCTATAAGAACAACTGAGTATCTGACCAGCTGTCTGGTGCTGGCAGCAGCATGCAGTGCAATCGGTCAGGCTCAAAGGAACTGACCTGATGTCAGGTTATAATTTCGGACACATCATAACCCCAGAAGGAGACAACTGTGGTTCATGTTTTCATTATCGGTGGTGCAGGCAAAATCGGCCAGCGTCTGTGCAGGATCCTTTCAGGAAGGGGGCATGCTGTTCGTGCCCTCTACCGTAAGCCAGAGCAGCAGGCATTGCTAGGCGAGCTGGGTGCTGAGCCCGTCAGTGGGAGCCTGACAGAGCTGGATGCAGCTGCGCTGGCGATGCACTTTGCAGGTAGTGATACAGTGGTGTTTACTGCCGGTGCCGGCGGTAAGGGGGGGCAGGAGATGACCAATGCGGTCGACGGCGAAGGGCTGAAAAAGTCGGTAGCTGCCGCCCTCAGTGCCGGTGTGTCTCGCTTTCTGCTCGTTTCTGCATTCCCGGAGTCCGCACGGGGAGAAACCACTTCTGAATCATTCGAAAATTATATGCGTGTTAAAAAAATGGCCGATGTGGAACTAGCACAAAGCGAGCTTGACTGGGTGATCCTGCGCCCCGGCGCGCTGCAGGATAAGACTGGTACGGGTTATGTACGTGCCGGCCTGGCCATCCCGTATGGTAACGTGCCCCGTGATGACGTGGCGGCTACGCTGGCTGAACTCATTGAGCAACCTGCCGTCAGCCGCGTCATCATTGAGCTGACGTCTGGCGATGCTCCTGTCCGTGAAGCCATACAGAAGCTGGCGGGCCGATAAAAGGCAGCGCACGTACCAGCAGGCTGCAGGCCCCCAGGCGTTTACAATAAACTTTCCAGCCAGTCGGTAAACGCCCGTACTTTTCGGGAGAGATGGCGGTGCGGATACAGAAGTTACAGTTTGCGATTCGGGGACGGATTATCTGGCAGAACCTCTACCAACAGCCCGCGATCGAGATAAGGCTGCAAAAAAATATTCATGCCCTGTAGTATTCCCAGCCCCGCCAGGCCTGCTGCAATGTAGGCTTCTGAGTTATCCACGACAAGCCTGCCTGGAAGTTCAATTTCGGTGGAGCCCTCTGACGTCCCGAATGTCCAGGGCATAACTTGTCTGTTGCTGCTGTTAATCCAGTTGACGGCCTGATGCTGCTGCAACTCGTCCATTGTTTCCGGGGTGCCGTGTTGATCAAGATACGCAGGACTGGCGCAGGTCGTCATTTTAACGGTTCCCACCTTCTTTGCGATATAGTCGCCATCGTCCAGCTCCCCTACCCTCAGTATGCAGTCCAGGCCATCATGCAGCATATTCCGTCGGCGGTCTGAGCTGCTCAGGATAATTTCAATTCCGGGATGCTGGCGATAAAAATCAGGCAGGTTGGGTATAACAAGTAAAGCCGCAAACGCGACAGGCATATCTATGAGCGAATAGCGGACGTCAAAATGATAGCGACAGGAAAGTTCTGCCATATTAAACATAACAACCCTTGGGCGCGCCGCCGCAGGCGCCCTCAGCACGTTTCTGCGGCCTCCCGCCTGTTTCCGGCACCTTTCCTGCCCCAACCCCTGAAAAACGCCCCTGATGATTTCTGCGCGTCTGCATGGCTATGCAGTGAGATCTGCTCTCCACCGATTAGTGCATGCAGATTTTGGAAACGTCCAATTCTGGCACGAAGCGGTCACCCCGGCGGGGTGCAGTCCGCTGTCAGCGAAAACGGACATTGAGCCAATCAAATAATCTGTGCCAGAATTTGTCATTGAGGCTAGTACTTTCGAGTAGATCTATTTCCCGCCCGTACTCTTAAACTCATCTATCTCATCCTTCTACGACTTATTACCGGGAATATAAAACCCCGCCGAAGCGGGTTTGGTAATTTGAGTTTTTCTCAGGCGGCCATCTTTCTGCATTGTTCGGCGCAGTGATGACAAGCGCTTGAGCAATCCTGACAATGGTCATGTTCATGCTTTCCACACTCGTCACCGCACTTCTGACAAACATCAGCGCAAAGACGGCAAAGATCCTGGGCAGACCCGCTATTTAGTGTCATGAATTGAGCTGCAAGACGGCAGATATTTGCACACTGCATATCCAGTTTTATGCACTCGCGCATCATCTCCAGATTCTCTTCGTCGAGACACGAAGCCGCACAGTTATCACATGCCGTTGCACATAGATAACAGGCTTCGATGCATTTTTTGTATTCGTCTAACATAATTTCTCCTTAGCTAAGGTTACGTATTAAGCATGGAAGAGATAACTGATTATTCAAATTTTGAATTAGTTAATAACCTTTTCAGCATTTCATATCATTGATTCAAAGTGCATCTCTAGGGTTACCTAATTCACCTATGTCTACTTCTGGCACAATGCAGAAATGAGATAGATTTACTTTATCCGCTTCTCGCTCAAAGCTGTCCGTAATCCCCTGCCTGCTTAAAAAAACCGGATTAACGTGTGATGTTTTTACGTTTTCCAGGCAGCCTTCATCGGTAAGTACCTGTCTTACAGACTTCAATGCACTTAGTTAAGAAACATCCTAATCGTCCTTTCGCCGATCGCGAGATCTGTTATGGCAGCTAAACTCGATTGATACCCCAATCCGCCGGGCAGCATTTCCTTTCCGCACGCAAGAAGGAGAAGATCATGAAAGCAGTAATTTACAACGGTCCTTATGATGTAAAAGTAAAAGACGTACCGGATGCGAAAATTGTCCGCCCCACGGATGTACTCGTCCGCATCACCACCACCAACATTTGTGGGTCGGACTTGCACATGTATGAGGGCCGGACCAGCTTTGAACAGGGACGGATTCTGGGTCACGAAAACCTGGGTGAAGTGGTCGAAATTGGCTCAGGCGTTGAACGTATTAAGGTGGGCGACTATGTTTGTCTGCCGTTTAACGTGGGATGTGGTTTTTGCGAAAACTGTGAAAAAGGTCTGACCGGCTTTTGTCTCACTACCAATCCGGGTTCGGCAGGCGCAGCTTATGGTTTTGCTGAAATGGGTCCCTGGGAGGGGGGGCAGGCGGAACTGCTTCGGGTGCCATTTGCCGACTTTAACTGCCTTGTTCTTCCCCCTGATGCGGCAGAAAAAGAAGATGATTATGTGATGCTCTCTGACATTTTTCCTACCGGCTGGCATGCAACAGAACTTGCCGGATTGAAGCCTGGTGAAAGCGTGGCCATTTATGGCGCGGGGCCGGTCGGTTTGATGGCAGCTCATTCGGCGATCATTAAAGGTGCTTCACAGGTGTTTGTGGTTGATACGCACACAGACCGGTTGGCTCTGGCTGAAAAAATGGGGGCGACGGGCATCAATGCTACTGGCGATGAAGCTGTACAAAAAATTCTCGACCTGACGGATGGACGCGGTACGGATTGTGGCTGCGAATGTGTTGGCTATCAGTGCTGTAACAAACATGGCCATGAAGATAACTCTGTCACCATGAACAGTCTTGTTGCGTCGACGAAAGCAACCGGGGGAATTGGTGTGGTTGGCGTCTTTATTCCTCAGGATCCGGGGGCTGAATCGGAGCTTGCCAGAGAGGGTAAGATGCCATTTGATTTTGGGAGTTTCTGGTTTAAAGGACAGGCAATCCGTACCGGCCAGGCGAACGTTAAGGCCTATAACCGTCAGCTGTCTCGCCTCATCCATCACGATAAAGCCAGTCCGGGCAAAATAATTTCTCATCGTCTTTCGCTTGAAGAGGCTCCTGCCGGATATAAGCACTTCGATGAGCGGGATGAAGGATGGACGAAGGTTATCCTTAAGCCTTAAATAGAGTTATCCGGTATGAGAAAGCAAAAACCGGGAAAGAATGTATGACTTTTGACAGGGTGCAATAAAATATCCTGTCAGGGCGTTATTATTCATACTTTCAGCTGCCAGGTGATGCTGCCAACTTACTGATTTAGTGTATGATGGTGTTTTTGAGGTGCTCCAGTGGCTTCTGTTT
>NZ_JADCKV010000020.1:0-228 GCF_014982105.1 Enterobacter cloacae complex sp. P18RS
CCCTATCTCAGTTGATATAGTTGTTTTTTTGGGGGAAGGGAGGGCTTGTGGGTTGATTTTAAATTTAATTTTCATTATCTTCTTAAGGTAACCTCATATCAAAAGGACAATGCCAATGAAGTTTTTCTCCACTGGTTTCTATGTTTCAAATGATGTTTCGTTTGACGATATATTCAATGAGTGTTTTTCTTGGATTCATGAGTCACCACACACGAAATTTATACCTGA
>NZ_JADCKV010000020.1:362-38841 GCF_014982105.1 Enterobacter cloacae complex sp. P18RS
CTGCACAATTAACGTGTGACTATCTTAGTGAAGATTTTTATGTAGAGTCAAGTAATGAAAGGATTGATGTAATTACTCATGGCAACCAAGATGTTCAGTTAGGTTGCTTCAGATATTCAAAAATTTCCGAACCACACAAATGGGTGACTGATATATCTGTAAATAAGAACTTAATAAATAATACGGTATGGATCCAAGTTGAATCAAGTGTGGTTAGTCAGGAGGCTGCATATTTAGCACCTCAACCTAAAAAACCTTTGATAGTAATTAGGTTGATAGATAAATTTTCTGGTGGTTTGGATGATGCCTTCAAAACATCAATAGAACCTGATTACCTTTCGAATTCTGAAGAGCATTTAAAGTTGGCGGCAAAAGTTATCAATGGAGAAACTGAAAACAGGCTGCCAATAATCTATGTCAGTTCGAAATATTTTTACAATGAACATCCTCATAACATTATTCCTGAGCGATTAGCAAGAAAGGTGTGTGGCATAGCTCATGTTCTAATTGAACCACGTGAGAAAATGTTTTCAATAAAACTAAAAAATGAGACAAATTCTAAAAATGCTTACGCAGGTGCAGTCGGAATTTACTGGCCGCGAGGACAAAATATCTCCTTTTACCGTCGGGGTGAGAAAACAGCGAAGGAGTTTGAAGATGAATTATTTGATTATGTCGTAAAAGCTACATCTACAATGGCTCCCGTCTCTGAGGGGGGATGGAGTGAAATACAAAAAAGAAGAACTAAGGATTCTATTAATACTCTTAAGATTAGAGGTGAATACACAAGTGAATTGATGGGTTTGTATGAGGCCGATAATGTTGCAAAAGATGAAACAATAGAAGAACTCAAAAGTAATATATTATCTTTAGAATATCGTGTTCGAATGCTTCAATCACAAGCTTCAGCTCAAGGAAGTATAGTAATGAATGCAGGGGAAGAAACTGACTTTTTCAATGGTGAGATCAAAGATGTAATAATAGAAGCTCTGAAGGTTGCTATTGTGAATACGAAAGAGGGCAGTCGAAGTAATCATATATTATCTTCTTTAATTTCCAACAACCCTCAAACCATGGAAGCAAATTCGCGTCAAACTCATTTGAAAAGAGCACTTAATGGCTACAGGAGTATGGATAAGGCAACGTCAAGGCAGCTTAAGGAACTTGGGTTTGAGTTGTCTGAGGAAGGTAAACATTGGAAGATAGTATATAATGGTGATTCCAGATACTCTTACATTCTTCCTAAAACAGGGAGCGACTATAGAGGATCTTTGAATGCTATTTCTGATATAAGTAATATTATTTTCTAACAAAATCTAGCCCCTTTATAAGGGGCTGGATTAAGTCTATTTTAAATCGGTAATACACATTGTTTAATGTAAGTATTACAGTTCAAAGTTTATGTTCAGGTAAGGAATTCCGATGGGGCTGAGTCATTTTTTAATGACGTGGAAAGCGGGGGATTTTGCTGATGCGAAGAATCATAAGGTGAAAAACAGGAATATTACAGGTGGAGTAGATGGTGGAAACACCCGACTGACAAGGGGAGTTGATAACGCTGAGTTTTTCCCCCTTGCCTGAAGAGGAGTCTCCCCGGTCTTCCCCCGGGGGTAATGGAAGGTAATTTGTTGTTAAATAAAGTAAATTATGAAATCCCCCATTTCCCCCGTATTCTCTGCTTCATTATGAATAATCTTAGAGAAAGGAACCGTAGAGGACCGTAGAAAGACCGCAGCAGTGGGGTAAGGAAGAGACACATCAGAGGGTGTTGAGGTGTGTAAAAGTAACGAACATCTGCGAAAATGGCGAGAAATCCAGCAAACAAATAACGTGTTGCAACGACCAGAAATCTACCGTAGCTAAGAAAGGAAAAAGCCCCGCTTTGCAGCGAGGCCTTATGAATAGTGGTGCCCGGACTCGGAATCGAACCAAGGACACGGGGATTTTCAATCCCCTGCTCTACCGACTGAGCTATCCGGGCAACGGAGCGCATTAAACCGCAATCGCGCGCGATCGTCAACATTATTTCGGGAAAAGCTGTTCAACTGCTTAAGTTTGCGGCAATCTGTCCGTTTGTGCCCTGGAATTGCACAAATCTTCCAGACAGTTCAGGCAAGATGTGACAATGCTGACGGTAAGAGGAGGGCAGTATGGCAAACGACTGGCTTGAGCTGCGTCAGCATGCAGAAACAGGTATTGAGACAATTAAGGCGCATTTCGAAGGACATGCCTTTGATCCCCACTGGCATGATAGCTATCTGGTCGGAATAACCCTTTCCGGAACCCAGCAGTTCCACTGTCGCCGTGAACGCCACCGTAGCCAGCCGGGCGATGCTTTTTTACTTGAGCCCGGGGAGATCCATGACGGTGATGCGCCGATAGAGGGGGGCTTTACTTATCTGACCTTTTATCTGGATGAACACTGGCTCACCCGTACGCTTCAAGGGCTGTACGACTCTACTCCCGGGAGCTACACCCTCCACTTTGCCCAAACGCTGACGCGAGAGCCTCAGTTGGTGCGCGCTATCGGTGATACATTTGCCTCTTTGCATAACGATGAAATGAAGATCGTCCAACAGAGCACAATGGATAACCTGCTCTCTCAGATCACTGCCCACTGCCACTGGCGTAAGAAACTCCCGTTGCAGTTACAAAGCTCCGCCGTGGCGCATCGTGCCCGCGACTATCTCTATGCGCATATCGGCGAGAACGTGGGGCTGTCAGACCTTGCCCGTGAGACGGGTACGGACCGCTTTACGCTCACCCGCTGTTTTAAGAGCGAATTTCACCTGGCACCGCACGCCTGGCTTATCCAGCTGCGCCTGGCAAAGGCCCGACAGATGCTGGCGTGTGGGGAACTGCCTGTTGATGTTGCGGCGGCAGTGGGTTTTGCCGATCAAAGCCATCTTGGTCGCTGGTTCCAGCGGGCATACCGTATTTCTCCGGCACACTACCGTCGGTTGTGCACAAACCTTCCAGACGTTTCCAGAAAATAACGGCACATTCGTGGCTCTAATAAAAAAGGAGTCACCTGTGAATTTATTACCCTTCCTGCTGTTTGCATTTGTCGCCTCGATTACACCGGGGCCAACCAATATTCTGGTACTGGCTAACAGTCAGCACTTTGGCGTAAAAAATACGGTTCCTGCGATCCTGGGCGGGTGTATTGCCGCCAGCGCTATTGTTCTGGTTTCAGGCGCAGGGGCAGGAGAAGTGTTACGTCAATATCCGCTGATACGTCAGTTAATGAGCTGGGCGGGCGTGCTGTGGCTTTCCTGGATGAGCTGGCAGCTGTTTAGCGCCCCGGCCGCGAATCTCTCCTCCAGACTCCATGTCCGCTTTACCGCGCGGGCGGCGGCGTTATTACAGGTTGTAAACCCAAAAACGTGGATGATGGCGCTGGCAGTTGCCAGCCTGTTTGCTCCGGCAAGCGACCATGCATTTCGGGATATTGCGCTGATGGCGCTATGGTTTCTGGCGATCTCCGTGGTCTGTTTGTTGTGCTGGGCGTGGCTGGGGAAGGCGGTGAACCGGATTTTCCGCACCACCGTGGCGATGGTGCGATTTCAGCGCGCGATGGCGCTGTGTTTGTTTATTTCCGCCTGGACGGGAATGCTGGCTTAGGTCAGAGCACCACCCATACGACACTGCGCGAACCGCAAAATATCTTCCGCCAGACGGTGCGCCGTATCCACATCCGCCTGGCTACGGTTCACCAACATGCGGCTCAGGCAACCTTCCAGCACCAGCTCCATCTGCTTCGCGACCATTGCCGGATCATCCACTTCAAGTGTGGTCAGCAGCTCGTGTGTGAACTCGTGCGCGGCACGTTTTTGCTGATCTGCCAGTTGATGGATGGGGTGTCCGGGATCCGGATAGTAGGTGCAGGCGGCGATAAACAGACAGCCTGGGTAACGGTTGTTGGTTACACACTCCGTCAGTGCGGTATAGCGCGCCAGCAGCTTTTGCTCGGTGGTCAGCTCTTCATTCAGCATCAGCTGCCTGCGCCAGATATCCACCTGCTGGCTGAGATAGCGCAGGGCATCGTACAGCAGCGCCTCTTTATCCGGCCAGAAGCGCTTAAGTTCATCCAGAGGGTAATCGATACGGTCGGCGACCATCTCAAGCGTGGTGCTGGCGATCCCTTGAATCTCAAGCAATTGCAGGGCTTGTCCCAGTACGTCTTCGCGTTGCACGGTTATCTCCTCCGCTATTCCCAACGGTTTGTCCCGTCTAAAGTGTTGTTTACGGTTGGCGATTGCGCAAATGCGCGTTGAATGTCGTCGCGTCCATAAACCCGGTTACACGCTGCGTCGGCTGTTCTTCCCCCTGTTCATTGAAGAACAGGATGGTAGGCAGCCCGAGCACATTAAGTTGCTTCAGTAGAGCCTTATCCTGCGCGCTGTTGGCGGTAACGTTCGCCTGGAGCAGAACGGTATCGCTCAGCGCATGTTGTACCAGCGGATCGCTGAAGGTGTATTTTTCAAACTCTTTGCAGGCCACGCACCAGTCGGCGTAGAGATCGAGCATGACCGGTTTGCCTTTCGCCTGCGCCAGGGCGCGGTTAAGGTCATCCACATTCTTAATCTGTATAAAATTCAGATGAGCCTGCGTTTGACCTGCCGGGGTGCCAAACGCCCAGTCCTGTAGCGGACGGACGCTCACCAGCGCGGCCGCCAGCAGAAGGATCTGTAGCAGGCGCATCCACGGTTTCTTCGCCCCCAGACTCACGATAAACGCCCAGCTGAAGAAGGCCACGCCGAGCATCGCCCAAAGACGCGTACCCCACACATCACCGATGATGCGCTCCAGCAGAAATACCGGCAGCGCCAGAATGACAAAACCAAACGCGGTTTTCACCGTCTCCATCCACGGGCCGCTCTTCGGCAGCAGACGATTGCCAAACACCGTCACCAGGATCAGCGGCAGGCCCATGCCGAGCGCGTAGAGGTACAGCGTGCCGCCGCCGAGCCACAGGTTGCCGCTCTGGGCAATGTATAACAGGATGGCGCTCAGCGGCGCGGTGGTGCAGGGGGAGCAAATCAGCCCGGCGATGGCACCCATGGCGAACACGCCGCCCGCAGAGCCACCCTGCTGACGGTTGCTCATCAGCGTCAGACGCGTTTGCAGGGAAGAAGGCAGTTGCAGGGTGAACAGGCCAAACATCGACAGCGCCAGCAGAATAAACACCGCTGACAGACCGATAAGCACATAAGGGTGCTGAAGGGCGGCCTGGAACTGCAACCCGGCAGCGGCGACCACGAGGCCGAGCGCCGTGTAGGTTAACGCCATGCCCTGCACATAGATAAAGGCCAGCACCAGCGCGCGGGCAGTGGAAAGGCGTTGTTTACCGCCCAGCACGATGCCAGAGATAAGCGGGTACATGGGCAGCACGCAGGGCGTAAAGGCGATGCCGATACCAATCAATAACGCCCAAAGCGCTGAGAACGGAAGGTCTGAAGCGGCTACGCCTTCACCCCTCACCCTGGCCATTTCCCCTGAGGGGAGAGGGGAGGCAGCCGCTTTCACCTCGCTAAGCGGAACGACCTTTGTTTCAGGTGGGTAGCAGAATCCCGCATCGGCGCAGCCCTGATAGGTGACCGTTAATGTGGCGCCTTTATCCGCCTGATTCACCGTGACGGGCACGCTTAAGCGCTGGCGATAAATTTCACTCTTACCGTAGAACTCGTCCTCGTGCCACTCGCCAGCGGGCATCTGCAATGCGCCGACATTCGCCTTTGCCGGCGTGATGCTGACCTGCTTGCGATAGAGGTAGTAACCCTCTTTCACCTGCCAGGTGAGACTGAGATCGTGCTGGTTTTGCTGAAAGTCGAAAACGAACGCCTGGTCGGCAGGAATAAAGTTCGAACGGCCGGGTGCGTCAAACAACCCGGCAAAAACTGACGTGCTGCACAGCAGCAGGATCAGCGTAATGAAGCGTTGAGCCATGAGAGATAATCGTTATCGCCGTGGACCACTGGCAGAACCAGCAACTCCGGGGTTTGGTATGGATGATGAGACTTGAGGCAGTCGAGGAGCGCCTGCTGGTTTGTCAGGTTGGTTTTGAGCAACATCTGGACTTCGTACTCTTGCTCCAGCTTACCTTCCCAGTAATAAAGGGAGGTGGCACCGGGAAGAAGTGTGACACAGGCAGCCAGTTTTTCGGCCAGCACTTTGGCGGCCAGATCCTGGGCAGAAGCTTCATCAGGGGCGGTGCACAGTACAACAACAGCATCAGGCGTGTTCACAAGTCGACCTCCTCATCACGAAAGTCTTCACTATATCACGCAAGGCGGTTGGTCATTAATGAAACGGGCCGCAGAGCGGCCCGTTTTTAACTATTTTTACAACGGCTAATCGTTTACAGCACAATGCCGCCGATGATAAAGCCGAGGATCACGCAGAGCGTAATCGCCACCACGCCCGGGATCAGGAACGCGTGGTTAAACACGTATTTACCAATACGGGTTGAGCCGGTGTCATCCATCTCAACCGCGGCCAGCAGGGTTGGGTAGGTGGGCAGAACGAACAGGGCGGAAACCGCTGCAAAAGAGGCAATCGCCGTCAGCGGCGTTACGCCCAGCATCAGTGCCGCAGGCATCAGCGCTTTGGTGGTCGCAGCCTGGGAGTACAGCAGCGTCGCGGCAAAGAACAGCACTACTGCCAGCAGCCACGGATAGTTGTGCAGCAGGTCGCCTGCAACGGTCTGGATATCGCTGATGTGCGCTTTCACAAAGGTATCGCCGAGCCACGCCACGCCCAGCACGCACACGCAGGCGCTCATACCGGATTTGAAGGTGCTGGCGTTCAGCACTTCGCTGGTGTCGATTTTACAGGTGATGCTGATCAGCGTCGCGATGGTCAGCATAAACACCACAATGGCTTCGTTACGCGGCAGAACCGGGTTCTGGATCAGACCTACCGTATCGCTGATGGCGGTGGCGTAGAACATCACGGCGACGATACCAATCAGGAACAGCAGCACGGAGCGTTTTGCATGCGGCTTCAGCTCGAAGACCTGGCTACCGCGCAGGCTCACTTCACCTTTTGCCAGACGCTCCTGGTAAACCGGATCGTCTTTCAGCTCGGCACCGAGGAAGTTACACAGTACGGCAGTGATCATTACCGCAATCAGCGTGACCGGAATACAGATTGCCAGCAGCGTCAGGTAACTTACGCCCATCGGCTCAAGGATACCCGCGAAGAAGACCACCGCCGCGGAAATGGGCGAGGCGGTAATCGCAATCTGGGAGGCGACCACGGCAATAGAAAGAGGGCGAGACGGGCGAATACCCTGCTCTTTCGCCACTTCGGTGATTACCGGCAGCGTGGAGAAAGCGGTGTGGCCGGTACCGGCGAGAATGGTCATAAACCAGGTCACCAGTGGGGCAAGGAAGGTGATGTATTTCGGATGGCGACGCAGCATTCGCTCCGCCAGGCTCACCAGGTAGTCCATACCGCCTGCGACCTGCATAGCCGCGATAGCAGCAATAACCGCCATGATGATTTCGATAACGTCAAAAGGGATTGCGCCGGGTTTAATCTGAAAGATCAGGGTAAGTACAAGCACTCCGAGACCGCCAGCAAAACCGATGCCGATACCCCCGAGTCGTGCGCCCAAATAAATCGCCAACAGGACGATGACGAGTTCTGCTCCAAACATAAAGACCTGCCTTGCTCATTAACAAGTTGATATTGAATTGTTGTGTTTTGGTAACGCCCATAAAGAAAAAAGGCACGTCACAAGTGACGTGCCTTTCGGAAGCTTAGCCTGAACGGTTACTGTTCGCTTTCATCGGTATATCGTTTCGCTTTATATGCCGGGTGCATCAGGTTCTGGGCGGAGAAGATATCGTCCAGTTCGGCTTCGGTCAACAATCCTCGCTCGAGAACCACCTCACGCACGCTCTTACCGGTTTCGGCACAAATCTTCCCGACGATATCGCCGTTGTGGTGGCCGATGAACGGGTTGAGGTAGGTGACGATGCCGATGGAGTTATAGACGTAGCCTTCACACACTTCTTTATTCGCGGTGATGCCGTTGATGCATTTTTCCAGCAGGTTGTAGCAGGCGTTGGTCAGAATATGGATAGATTCAAACATTGCCTGGCCAATCACCGGCTCCATCACGTTCAGCTGGAGCTGACCGGCTTCGGATGCCATGGTGACGGTCGTATCGTTACCAATAACCTTGAAGCACACCTGGTTCACCACCTCTGGCACCACCGGGTTCACTTTAGCTGGCATGATGGATGAACCCGCCTGCAACTCTGGCAGGTTGATTTCATTCAGACCAGCGCGCGGACCGGAGGAGAGCAGGCGCAGGTCGTTACAGATTTTGGACAGTTTCACCGCCAGACGTTTCAGGGCGCTGTGTACCATCACATAGGCGCCGCAGTCTGAGGTGGCTTCAATCAGGTCTTCCGCAGGCACAACCGGCAGGTTGGACACTTCAGCCAGCTTCTGTACTGCCAGCTGCTGATAGCCATCTGGCGTGTTCAGGCGTGTACCGATGGCGGTTGCGCCCAGGTTAACTTCCAGCAACAGTTCGGAGGTGCGCAGCAGGTTTTTCGTCTCTTCATTCAGCAGCACGTTAAACGCGTGGAATTCCTGTCCGAGGGTCATTGGCACCGCGTCCTGCAACTGGGTACGGCCCATTTTCAGGATGTCCTGGAACTCTACGGCTTTACGCTGGAAGCCATCGCCCAGCTGATTAATCGCGTCGACCAGTTTAACGACAGAGGCATACACCGCGATGCGGAAGCCGGTTGGGTAGGCGTCGTTGGTGGACTGACATTTGTTAACGTGGTCGTTCGGGTTCAGGTACTGGTATTCACCTTTCTGATGACCCATCAGCTCCAGGCCGATGTTTGCCAGCACTTCGTTGGTGTTCATGTTGACGGAGGTGCCCGCGCCGCCCTGATAGACGTCAACCGGGAACTGATCCATGCATTTACCGTTGTTCAGCACCTCATCGCACGCGGCGATAATCGCATTTGCAGCGCTTTTAGGAATGGTTTGCAGCTCTTTGTTCGCCAGAGCCGCGGCTTTTTTTACCATCACCATGCCACGCACAAATTCAGGGATGTCGCTGATTTTGCTGTTGCTGATGTAGAAGTTTTCAATCGCTCTCAGAGTGTGAACACCATAGTAGGCATCCGCTGGAACTTCCCTGGTACCCAACAAATCTTCTTCGATACGAATGTTGTTTAACATGTGAACCTTCTTTTCAAGCTGCCGATGGATTGTACTAAACACACAGTATATATGTGGTTTTGAATATTTTATGACCGACGATTATTCCCTCAATCGGCCAGATGTTCGAGATCATATGCTGATGATAGCGAATTGCCGTAAGCTGGATCACTTATTATCGACCCGATTTCATGATAATTATTAATCTGTGAAATATGTCACCGCTTTAATATTTCCAGAAAAAATATCCGTGCAAACCGATTGAATTTTGGCTAACCGTCACCATTTCTTATCTACGCGCTTCGCGAACACATTCAGTCAGGGGCCTGAAGGCACCTGCCACACAGGAGATGCCAGTGCGCTGGATACCATTTATTGCTTTCTTTCTTTATGTTTACATTGAGATTTCGATTTTCATTCAGGTTGCCCATGTGCTGGGCGTCCTGCTGACGCTGATTCTGGTGATCTTCACCTCCGTCATCGGCATGTCGCTGGTGCGCAATCAGGGTTTCAAAAATTTCCTGTTAATGCAGCAGAAGATGGCCGCAGGCGAAAGCCCGGCAGCCGAGATGATCAAAAGCGTGTCGCTGATTATTGCTGGCCTGCTGCTGATCCTGCCGGGTTTCTTCACCGACTTCCTCGGCCTGCTGTTGCTGTTGCCGCCGGTGCAGAAGCATCTGACCATGAAGCTGCTGCCGCACCTGCGTTTCAGCCGTATGCCAGGCGGTGGTTTCAGCACCGGCCCGGGGGATACCTTTGAAGGGGAATATCAGCGTAAGGATGAGCAGCGCGACCGGTTAGATCATAAAGACGATCGGTGAGTTTGTGGCCCGGTGGCGCTCGCTCACCGGGCCTGCGGATCTTGCCGCTTCGGTAAAAACACCCACAGCCCCGCCAGCATGACGATGGCGTACACACTCTTCCATCCTACCATCGCCAGCAGCATCAGGCACAGGACACACCCGACAGCCGCCAGCGCCTTAAAGCGTCCTTTCAGTAGCCGACAGCCCGCCAGCATGCACAGCAGGTAGATCATGATGAAAATACCGTTGGCGTAGACAATCAGCGCGTCAAGGTTGATGTCGAGGAGATAAATGGCCAGAGAACTCACCACGCAGCAGCCCAGTACGCTATTCAGCGCATTCACCGGAAGCTGACGCTTTGACAGGCGTGAGAGGGGGCTATCCGGTTTATAAAGTGCCTGAGACCACACCAGCCGGGCGAAGCTCTGAATATAGATGTTGAGGCTGGCAAAGCAGGCGAGATAGCCAATCACGCAGGCTACCCACAGGGCCTTAACGCCAAACAGCTGCACCACGATGCCCGGCAGCGACGCGGCGGCAGCTTTCTCTTCACCGAACGCGTTGAAGTGCAGCACCAGTACGGTACAGGCCCAGTACACGGTACCCGCCAGCAGCAGGCCAATCATCAGGGCGCGGGGAAAATCACGCTCGGGCTGTTTAAACTCGGATGCCAGATGAGCGAACGCCTCCAGACCGACGAAACACCAGAACATGACGGATAGTGCAGCGAAAAGCTGTGCGTGGTCGATGTCGTTAATCGCGGGGAAAGGAATATCCGCCACGGTAATGTCACCCGCAAACCAGATGGCGACGATCAGCGCGACAATTAACACGGCGACCAGCGTTTGCAGATTGGCGCTGGAACTGGCCCCGCGCGAGCCTACCCACCAGACAATCGCCAGCGTACCGAGTTCAGCCAGCAGCAGCTGTTCATCGTGCCAGCCAAACAGCGCCTGTCCGAAGCCGGTTGCGATATGCAGGGCTGCCGGAAGGCCAACGGGTATTACCGACAAAAATAGCCAGCCGGTGACGCGCTCCATTCGCGGCCCAAACGCCATGCCGACAAAATGCGCTACGCCGCCTGCGCTCGGGAAGTGCCGCCCGAGTATGGCAAAGACAATCGCCACCGGAAACACCAGCACGATCAGCACCGGCCATGCCCAAAGACTGTTATTGCCGGCAACCAACGCCGCCAGCGCGGGAACCGCAAATACCCCCGTGCCTAATAAAGACGTTGAGAGTAAGCCAATGCCCTGCGCCAGCCCCAACTCCTGCCTGAGTCCACTCATTTACCTCGTCCCGCGACCATCAAAAGAGAGTGGATGGTAACACTTTCGCAAATTTTTTTTCGATTACCCCTTGAAGGGGTAAAAAGCTATCCCCATCTCTCAGGGCACTAGCCGGAAAACCGCATGCGGACCGGCGTCATCCATAACTGATAATGACTTTCTCAAAGGAGAGCTATCAATGAGTATTCGTCCGTTACATGATCGTGTGATCGTCAAACGTAAAGAAGTTGAAACCAAGTCTGCTGGCGGCATCGTTCTGACCGGTTCAGCAGCAGCAAAATCAACGCGTGGCGAAATCATCGCTGTCGGTAAGGGCCGCATCCTGGAAAACGGAACTGTGCAGCCACTGGACGTTAAAGTTGGTGACATCGTCATTTTCAACGATGGCTACGGCGTGAAATCCGAGAAGATCGACAATGAAGAAGTGTTGATCATGTCCGAGAGCGACATTCTGGCAATTGTTGAAGCGTAATTAACGCACGAAACTGTACGAATTTGAGGAAATAAGAACATGGCAGCTAAAGACGTAAAATTCGGTAACGACGCTCGTGTAAAAATGCTCCGCGGCGTAAACGTACTGGCAGACGCAGTGAAAGTCACTCTGGGCCCGAAAGGCCGTAACGTAGTGCTGGACAAATCCTTCGGCGCGCCAACCATCACCAAAGATGGTGTTTCTGTTGCACGTGAAATCGAGCTGGAAGACAAGTTCGAAAACATGGGCGCACAGATGGTGAAAGAAGTTGCCTCTAAAGCGAACGACGCTGCCGGTGACGGCACCACCACCGCGACCGTACTGGCGCAGGCGATCATCACCGAAGGCCTGAAAGCCGTTGCTGCGGGCATGAACCCAATGGATCTGAAACGTGGTATCGACAAAGCTGTCGCCTCTGCTGTTGAAGAACTGAAAGCGCTGTCCGTACCGTGCTCTGACTCTAAAGCCATTGCTCAGGTTGGTACTATCTCCGCTAACTCCGACGAAACCGTAGGTAAACTGATCGCTGAAGCGATGGATAAAGTCGGTAAAGAAGGCGTGATCACCGTTGAAGACGGTACTGGTCTGGAAGACGAACTGGACGTGGTTGAAGGTATGCAGTTCGACCGCGGTTACCTGTCTCCATACTTCATCAACAAGCCAGAAACTGGCGCTGTTGAGCTGGAAAGCCCGTTCATCCTGCTGGCTGACAAGAAAATCTCCAACATCCGCGAAATGCTGCCAGTGCTGGAAGCCGTTGCGAAAGCAGGCAAGCCGCTGGTAATCATTGCTGAAGACGTTGAAGGCGAAGCGCTGGCGACTCTGGTGGTTAACACCATGCGTGGCATCGTGAAAGTGGCAGCGGTTAAAGCACCTGGCTTCGGCGATCGTCGTAAAGCGATGCTTCAGGATATCGCTACCCTGACTGGCGGTACCGTGATCTCCGAAGAGATCGGTATGGAGCTGGAAAAAGCGACCCTGGAAGACCTGGGCCAGGCGAAACGCGTTGTGATCAACAAAGACACCACCACCATCATCGACGGTGTGGGTGAAGAAGCTGCTATTCAGGGCCGTGTTGGTCAGATCCGTAAGCAGATCGAAGAAGCAACTTCCGATTACGACCGTGAAAAACTCCAGGAGCGCGTAGCGAAACTGGCAGGCGGCGTAGCGGTAATCAAAGTCGGTGCGGCTACCGAAGTTGAAATGAAAGAGAAGAAAGCACGCGTTGACGACGCCCTGCACGCGACCCGTGCTGCGGTAGAAGAAGGCGTGGTTGCTGGTGGTGGTGTCGCGCTGGTGCGTGTAGCCGCTAAACTGGCTGGCCTGACTGCTCAGAACGAAGACCAGAACGTGGGTATCAAAGTTGCGCTGCGCGCGATGGAAGCTCCTCTGCGTCAGATCGTGTCCAACGCCGGTGAAGAGCCGTCTGTGGTTGCGAACAACGTGAAAGCGGGTGAAGGTAACTACGGTTACAACGCGGCAACTGAAGAATACGGCAACATGATCGACTTCGGTATCCTGGATCCAACTAAAGTGACCCGTTCTGCACTGCAATACGCGGCATCTGTAGCTGGTCTGATGATCACGACCGAGTGCATGGTGACCGACCTGCCTAAAGGCGACGCGCCTGACTTAGGTGCTGCTGGTGGTATGGGCGGCATGGGTGGCATGGGCGGCATGATGTAGTGCGACGAGAGTCGTGTAGGTAGCTAGCCGAGCGGACTACTTCCGTAGTGAACGTATGCGACTGTATACGTTCACTATTTTCCCGCTGAATTAGCATAAATGTGATAAATGTCCGATGTTCCGGACTTTAAATTCATCCGGAACATTGGCCCTTCGCAAAGCGAAGGCTAATCTCTGGATGCGACTTTAAAGTCAGTATCCGTTCTAATCTGTTTAAATATTTTATCTTTTTAAATTGTTTGATTTTCAAACAAATACTTAAACTGCTTAAAACTATTTAACGTCAAGAAAGGTGCACGCCGAAGCAAGCCGCTATCGATGGGTTTGTGATGCAGCGGGGCTAACATCGCCTTTATCTAAATTATGCGCACTAGCACCTACCGGTGTGAAGCTGTGCTGATGATTGTCTGACTGTATATATGTTTGGTGCAGAGACAGACCTGTTATGCAACTAACAGTAGCCTAGGAGCAGCGCGTCACCAGTAATGGTGGGGTGTGAGAGCGCTCTGACAACGTACTCCCTGTTATTCGGGTGTTGTTTCACCGTGAGGTGAACAATGGATTTCGCTAGTAGTAGGTGAATGAGAGGCAAGGCTGGATCATAGGGTTAACGTTAAGTGAACTGCCATAAGCACCGTCAGCCGCAAGCAGCAAAAGCTACTGATATGCTGCGACCAAAAGGTACAAGGTCGGCTATTCCTTTTACATCTGGGAATACGTTGCCATTAGATCTTCGGTGTATAGGCAGAACCTAAGTGATTCGTGTCATTAGTATGGAACTCGGTAAGCCCGTATTTTTGCCCTCGTGGCAGGTGAGTCGTAAGACGAACTGTTGAAAATGCGGGTAAAGGAGGTTGGAGAAAGCGAATGTCATTCTGTAATGGAATGGATAGGGGGTTAAAGGTTCCTCCACCGGAAACGGGGCAGACTTCCGACTGGTCTTTAATTGTGTGCAGTAATGTAAAGCAATCTAACGTGACAGAAAGAGATTTAGGGCGGTAGTCAGCGCCTCTAATCTTACCCCTGCGGGAGCCGATGACACTCCCGCAGGGGGCTGTCTATCTGTTACCGCTCCGGGCTTTCTTAACAAAGCACAGTGGAGGGTAGCAAGATGAGTACGTTAGTTAGCGTATCTGCGTCCTCCGGCAAGGCGGAGAACTGGCACCGTATCAATTGGGGTCAGGTTCACCGCCATGTCAGAGGGCTACAGATACGAATCGCAAAGGCAACGGAGCAGAGGCGCTGGCACAGGGTAAAAGCCCTGCAAAGGATGCTGACGCACTCGTTTGCAGCCAAAGCACTGGCTGTCAGGCGGGTTACCGAAAATCGAGGCAAAAAGACAGCCGGAGTGGATCGCCAGTTGTGGAACACTCCCGGAAGTAAATGGCAGGCGATAGGCCAGCTAAAACGGACAGGTTATAAACCGTCTCCGTTAAGGCGAGTTTACATACCCAAGAGCAATGGCAAATGCCGCCCTCTTGGCATACCGACGATGAAAGACAGAGCGATGCAGGCGTTATACCTGCTGGCACTTGACCCCATCTCGGAAACTACGGCCGATCGCAACAGTTATGGCTTCCGTCCGGCGCGTTCAGCGGCAGATGCGATTGAGCAATGTTTTGTTAATCTCAGTCGTAAAAGCTCCGCGGAATGGGTACTGGAAGGCGATATAAAAGGGTGTTTTGACAATATCAGCCACGACTGGTTACTTGCCAACATTCCGTTGGATAAACAGGTACTCGGTAAATGGCTAAAAGCGGGATTCATGGAATCTGGTCGGTTATACCCAACGGAAGCTGGTACACCACAGGGGGGCATTATTTCCCCCGTACTGGCGAATATGGCATTGGATGGACTGGAAGCAGTGTTAGAAGCCCATTTTGGGAAGAAAAACACCAAAGCCAGTTATAAAACCAAGGTCAATTATGTGCGTTATGCAGATGATTTTATCATCACGGGTATCTCGCAAGAGTTACTTGAGAATGAAATCAAACCTCTTGTTGAAGCCTTTATGGCGGAACGGGGGCTGCAATTATCACCTGAAAAGACGGTGATAACGCATATTTCCGAAGGGTTCGACTTTCTGGGGCAGAACGTGCGCAAGTACCACGGAAAAATGCTGATAAAGCCTGCTGCCAAGGGATTGCGTAACCATCTTCAGAAAGTCCGGCAAATAGTGAAACGTAATGCGGCTTCAAAACAAGGTGATTTGATAAGGCAACTCAACCCAGTACTACGGGGCTGGGCGAATTATCACTGTCATGTTGTTGCCAAAGAAACGTTTAGCTATATCGACTATCGCGTCTGGAAGTTGCTCTGGCGCTGGTCATGCCGTCGTCACGGTAATCGCAACAAGTACTGGGTGAAACAGAAGTATTTTCACTCAGTCGGTAGCGAAAACTGGGTATTCCAGAGTATCGATGCGGATAACGGCCTGCAAAGGTTAGTGTCCTGCAAAGATATCCCGATTAAACGTCACATTAAAATCAGGTCCGAAGCTAATCCATACGATCCGGTTGACGAGATGTATTTTGAACAGCGGCAAGTTAAGCGCTGGAAAGAAAGTAGGTTACAGCACGGAAAACTGCGGTTGATATGGGAGCGACAAGGCCATCGATGTCCGATCTGTCACCAGATATTCAGAGATAATGATGATTGGGATGTCCATCACATTATCAGACGGGTAGATGGTGGCGGTGATGAAATCGATAATTTAATGATGCTGCATCCAAACTGTCATCGATTGGTACACGCTTAAATTCACTCGACAGTCATTAGGACCACAACTAACATGGGGTTTTATACCTTGATAGGAGTGGAACGTGAGCATTGTTAAACGTCACATGGAAAATGAGCAGGATAAATTCAATGTCGCTACCGATATCGCTATCTCAGCAGGTGTTCTAGAACGCTGCGAAAGATGTGATGCTACGGTATATCAAGGTTCTGAAGACATTGAAGAAGCTTATAAGCTTGGTAACACTAAATTCAGCAAAGGAGAATTTGGCAACCTTTTCTCTTCCCGAAGAGAAATGACGGATGCTATCAAAGCTGCTGTTGAATCAGGTGACCATGCAGAAGATTGCTGCCATTACTGTAGCGATAAAATGCGAGATGATGATTGAGTATAACGTTGTCGGCCCAAACAGTAGTGCGGGCTTATAAAGGCTTGAGCCGTATGCGGGGAAACTTGCATGTACGGTTCTTAGGGGGCGGGGGCACAGTAATGTGCTCCTGCTACCCGACATCATGTTGTTCTGAACCTCTCAGAACGAACCCCGGGCAGCAATGCCCGGGGTTTTTTATTGTCTTCTACTCAAACGTGCCTTTCACGCACACAACGCCTCCACTCACCATCTGGCGGCCTTTCGCCCAGACCTCGCGGATCTTAAGATCATCGGTCAGCACCAGGACGTCGGCATCGCATCCGGGCGCGATCCGCCCTTTATGCTCCAGGCCGAGAAATTCTGCCACGTTACGCGTAAACGGCAGAAGCGCCTCCTCCAGCGGCAGGTGATACCGGCCGACCAGCTGCTGTAGCGTCTCAAGCAGGGATTCAAATCCCGCCACGCCAATGCCAACAAGATTACCATTTGCGTCAAAATTCGGCTGGCTGCCGTTGCCATCCGAGCTGAGCATGAGCCGGTTAAACGGCACCTGTGCTTCACGGGCCGTCGCGATAGCGGTGGCGGCATCAACAGGCTCGCTGATGCTGGTGGTGATGTCGATGTACCCCCCTTCGCGGGCATAGTCCAGTGCGGCGTGGAACAGTGCCTGGGCGCGGTTGACGTGAGTTGGCAGCAGCTTCGTACGGGGCACGTCGGCGTTATTCAGGATGTTAAGCAGCGGCTCCAGCAGTTTCGGGCTGTTGCCGAGGTGAAACACGGATATCCCCGCTTTGGCGCCCAGCAGCCCGCCGACGCGTGACTGGGCGGCCATATTCGCGAGCTGGTCATCTGCCGGAGCGGAAGAGCGATGGTCGGAAATCGCGCATTTCACGCCAATGATTTTATCAATCAGCGCCACATCCTTTTCGATACTGCCGGTAATCGTCGGAGAAGGCAGGCCATACGCGCCTGTCAGCATCCACGCGCTGATCCCTTCATGCTCAAGCGCCCGCGTTTTCGCCAGCAGCGACTCGGGATGGCGGGTCACGCCGTCGGTGCCCAGCAGGCCAACAACGGAGGTGATGCCAGCCGCCACCAGCGCAGACAATCGCACCTCTGGCGTCCGGGTGTGGGGACCGGCTTCACCGCCGCCGCCAATCAGGTGTACATGCTGATCGATAAACCCCGGACAAACCACCGCTCCGGCGAGATCGCTTTCAGGACAGTCTGGCCTCGTTGTGGCGTGGCCCGCTTTTTCGACTGCGACGATTTTTCCTCCGGCAATCAGCAGATCGCAATGCCCAAGATCCTCGGGAGCGTAAAGCTGCGCATTGCGGAAAAGGTGAGGTTCCAGCACTGAAAAATCCATTTTTATCTCCTCAGAAGAGTAGCTGCATCACCCACATTGAGAGCAGGGCGTTAATGACGCAGATAGTGATGATGTGCGGATAATACTTCGGGTTGACGCCTGCGGTGCCAAGGCAACGGCCCGTGTTTTGCACCGGATTACCCATCAGATAGATGGCGGGCAGCAGGATGGTAGCATCGTGACCGTTGAGCGTGCCGGCAGCGACCAGACTGGCGCAGACCCCCACACCGCCGCCCATGCTCATTACCGAGGCCAGAAGAACCGTTGCCGCCGCACCCGGAAGTCCCCACAGGGCCATGATGGGCTCGCATACCCTGCCGACAATATCCAGCAGGCCGGTTACCTTGAGCGCCTGAATGATGACAAACGCCATGACCACGTTCGGCAGCAGGCTGGTGGTGGCGATGGTAAAGCCGCGGCGGGCGCCATCGATAAACAGGTCCATGATATTTTTACGCGGCTGGGCGATCATTTTTCCTCCTGAACGCGGCGAACTTCCATGTGGGCGATCCACAGTCGCAGGAAGTTCGCGCCAACAAATTTGAACACCAGAATGACGGCAAGCGGCGTGATCACCGGGACGGTAATAAAGGTAAAGAGTGCGGCACCAGAAGAAAAATAGTTGGTAATAATGGCGCTACCGCTGGTCTGGAAGGTGGCGAAAATGGCGCGTTCATGGTCAGTAATCGCCCCTTCGTCAGTCAACTCTTTGGTCATCCCTGCGGCTGCATCGGTATTTTGCAGGTTGGCGATAAGCGCCAGAGAGCAGATGCCCGGCACGCCGAGCAGCGGGCGCAGAATGGGCGTCATGAGCTGTTGTGCGGCGCGCAGCCCGCCCAGCCCCTCGGTAACGGCAATGATCCCGAGCGATAAAATGACCGAGGGCGCCAGTTCAAGGGCAAATAAAAAACCGTCTTTCGCTCCCGTGCCGCCCTCGCCGCGAAACGTCAGCGCGCCGTTCACCGGTCCAAAGCTGCCGTTCAGGACGGTAAAATCCAGCACGCGCCACCATTCGGTACTTTTGGCGAAAAAACCTGAGAAAAATACGATGGTGAGCACGAACGCCAGATAGCCCACCCAGGTTACTTTTTCCTCTCCTGAGGATGATGCACTCATGAAACCCCCTTTTTTGAGTAGCGTACAAAAGTTGTACGTCGCATCACTAAAAACGATCGGGGGCTAAAACACGATATCCCAAAGGTTATTATCAGAATTCATTTAAGATGTCGGAGGAGTGCCAGCGGAATCTGGCTCGCAGAAATGCTCAGCATTTTTCTTTTGGTCATCTTTTTAGTATAAGGTTTACACGCGGACAACTACTGTCCAGCTTATTGAAAACGAGGAATAACATGCGCATAAAAGTCTGTGCAGGGATTGTAGGTGCAGCATTGCTGCTGGCGGGTTGTAGCACCAGCAATGAGCTGACGGCAGCGGGCCAGAGCGTTCGCTTTGTGGAAGATAAGCCGGGCAGCGAATGCCAGCTGTTAGGCACCGCCACTGGCGAGCAAAGCAACTGGATGTCGGGGCAGCACGGCGAAGAGGGCGGCTCTATGCGCGGTGCGGCCAATGCCCTGCGTAATCAGGCTGCGGCAATGGGCGGCAATGTGATTTACGGGGTGAGCAGCCCGACGCAGGGGATGCTGTCCAGCTTTGTGCCAACCGCCAGCCAGATGAACGGCCAGGTCTATAAGTGCCCGAACTGATATAACTTTTTGATGGCGCTGCCGCTTTATCTCCAGGGCAGGTAAGCGTAGCGCCACCTGCCTTTTTACTGTTGCCGCAGCTGCAAATCCAGCGGCGTCTTACTCGGCTCTCCGCCAATCTCACGTGCCAGCTTCGGCACCATATAACCCGAAACCAGCGTTAACAGCTCGCGCATAATCTTCCGGGCCTCTTCATCTGTCACCATGAAGTGCGCCGCGCCCTGGACGCGATCCAGAACATGCAGGTAATAGGGCATTACGCCCGCATCAAATAAGGCATTGCTGAGATCGGCCAGCACGCGGGCGCTGTCGTTCACGCCGCGCAGTAATACGCTCTGGTTGAGCAGCGTCACGCCTGCCTTTCGCATACGCGCCATCGCCGCACGAAAGTGCGCGTCAATTTCATTTGCGTGGTTGATATGGTTCACCAGCAGCACCTGCAAACGGGACTGCTCCAGGCGCGTGACCAGGGCGTCGGTGATACGCGCCGGGATGACGATCGGTAAACGGCTGTGAATGCGCAGACGCTTAATGTGCGGGATGGTCTCAAGCTGAGTCAACAGCCAGTCCAGCTCATGATCTTTTGCCATCAGCGGGTCGCCGCCGGAAAAGATGATTTCATCCAGCTCCGGGTGCGCCGCGATGTAGTCCAGTGCCACCTGCCAGTTGCGTTTATTGCCCTGATTTTCGGCGTACGGGAAGTGGCGACGGAAGCAATAGCGGCAATTTACCGCGCAACCGCCCTTAACCAGCAGCAGGGCGCGATTACGGTATTTATGCAGCAAACCCGGTACGACACTGTTTTGCTCTTCCAGCGGATCGGTGCTGTATCCGGGGGCGGTAATAAACTCATCCTGAGAGGTAAGGGTTTGTTTTAATAATGGATCATCAGGGTTACCCTTTTCCATTCGGGCAACAAACGCGCGGGGAACGCGCAGGGCGAAAAGGCGCTTCGCCTCACGACCTGCACGCAACGCTTCGTGCTGTTCGAGGTCTAAAAGACGCAGCAATTCATCAGGACTGGTGATTACATCGGCAAGTTGCGATAACCAATCTTCTCTGGACGGGGTGTTTAGGGTTACAATATGCGCCATTTTGTGGCTTAGCTACCAGTTAACAAATTTAGAGGGCCTTATGGCAACGTACTATAGCAACGATTTTCGTGCTGGTCTTAAAATCATGATGGACGGCGAACCGTACGCGGTTGAAGCCAGCGAATTCGTTAAACCAGGTAAAGGCCAGGCATTCGCACGCGTTAAGCTGCGCCGCCTGCTGACCGGTACCCGTGTTGAGAAAACCTTCAAATCTACTGACTCCGCTGAAGGCGCTGATGTTGTCGATATGAACCTGACTTACCTGTACAACGACGGTGAGTTCTGGCACTTCATGAACAACGAAACCTTCGAGCAGCTGTCTGCGGACGCGAAAGCGATTGGCGACAACGCCAAGTGGCTGCTGGATCAGGCTGAGTGCATCGTTACTCTGTGGAACGGTCAGCCTATCGCGGTTACGCCTCCGAACTTCGTTGAGCTGGAAATCGTTGAAACCGATCCAGGTCTGAAAGGTGATACCGCAGGTACTGGCGGCAAGCCTGCCACCCTGTCTACCGGCGCGGTGGTTAAAGTGCCACTGTTCGTACAGATCGGTGAAGTGATCAAAGTGGATACCCGCTCCGGCGAATACGTATCCCGCGTGAAGTAATTTACGTCATGATTAAAGGCGCAGCGCCCGCTGCGCCTGATTTTGCAGGCAGGGAAGATGAAACGTACCGTTAAAATTCTGCTTCTGTTAGCGTTCTCCAGCGCAATTCTCTCCGGTTGCAACACCGCGCGTGGCGTGGGCGAAGATATTCAGGATCTCGGCCATATCATTTCCCATGCGGCCAGCTAATTCCGTCTAATTTTCCTAAAAATTCTTCCTTTTCCGTCAAACGACAAGATCTTGTCTATTCTTAAGTTGCTATACACAAAATAACTTTGGCTATAAAAGGAAGATATTATGGTTAAGAAAACAATTGCAGCGATCTTTTCTGTTCTGGTGCTTTCTTCGGTACTGACTGCATGTAACACCACCCGTGGCGTAGGGGAAGATATCTCCGACGGTGGTAACGCGATTTCTGGCGCAGCAACTAAAGCTCAGAACTAATGAAAGCGACGGTACGGCAGCTAACTTCACCGTACCGTCAATTTTCCACTTCCTGTAGCGATAAAAACGGGGAGTAACGCGTATCCATATGCAGCTTCATGCGGATATTGCGTTTGTACGTATACACCGTTTTTCCGTTAATGCGCAGATTGCTGGCAATTTTCTGGTTGCTCGCACCATCCATCCACAGGGTCAGTACTCTCTCTTCCTGACGCGTCAGTAACGGTGCCGCCATTTCCGGAAGCTCCGCGCTTACGCATGTCGTTAGCGCGTCGTTTATCACCGCCGCCAGTTTTTCCAGATCGGTATTTTTGGAAAGTGAAGACCATATCGGGAACTGCGCCAGATAATCTGTCATCGCCTGCTCCTGCCCCGATTGCAGCATAATAAAAGGCAATGTTTCGCTGGCAATAAGCAGGGAAGATAGCTGCTGAAAATGGTGTAAATCCTGCCGGAAGCCCGATAAATCAGCGATGACCAGCGCAGGTTTCCATTGCAGGATATGCTCTCTGGCGAGGAAAAGATTATTTACCCCGGTTACGACGAAATGACCCGAAAACAGGTCTGAATGATTGAGCCAGGCTTCAAATCCCGTGCGGGTGAAGTGACAACGGTCAATCAAAAGAATTTTGAACATATAATTTTCGCAGTCGGCTAGTGGTTTGGCTTCCTGCCATCAGAAAGCCTATCATCATAGAGAAGTCGGATGAGTCATAAATGCCTGAACTCCGTGCCTTACTGAGGCTATTTCTTGCCTTAACGTGTTCAGCAGAAAAAGTTTGAAAAAAAATTCCATGCTAACCAAAATATAAGGCGCAACCTCAGCCTTGCGGGACGACCCGTAAGCGCTTCATTCATCGGGGACGGCCCCAACTTGTCGTTAAGTTAAGGAGCCTGATATGTCCTGGATCGTTCTTGTTATTGCCGGTTTGCTCGAAGTGGTATGGGCAATTGGCCTGAAATATACCCACGGTTTTACCCGCCTGACGCCCAGCGTCATCACTATCGCCGCAATGATTGTCAGTATCGTCATGCTGTCATGGGCGATGCGAACCTTGCCAGTCGGAACGGCTTACGCTGTCTGGACTGGAATTGGCGCGGTAGGAGCTGCCATTACCGGCATTCTGCTGCTGGGGGAGTCTGCGAGTCTGGCGCGTATCGCCAGCCTCGCGTTAATCGTCGCGGGTATCATCGGGTTAAAACTCAGTACGCACTAATGCAGCTGTTTTACCCAGATTAATTTCGTCACGTCAAACCCTTGCCGGGTCGCTATGTCCAGCATCTGCTGTTTCATTTCCGTCGAGATCGTTGGCGTGCGGGAGAGGAGCCACAGATAGTTGCGATCCGGCCCACACACCAGCGCATGGCGGTACTCTCTGTCCAGCGCAATGACGTTATACCCGCCGTAGAATGGGCCGATGAAAGAGACTTTCATGGCCGCGCGGTTAGACGCGCCGGTGAAATAGGCCTGACCAACTGACTGCTGCCACATCTGGCGATCCGGGTTATAACCGCGGTTAATGACCCGGATCCCGCCGTCATCCATCGCGCTGTAGCTGACCGTGACTTTTTCTAAGCCCCGTTCGAACTGATGGTCCATTCGGGCGATTTCATACCAGGTGCCGAGGAAGCGCTGTGCGTCGAAATTACTGACTACCGTGACGCCAGGCGGAGGAGTAGGGGAACTGCAAGCAACCACTAAAAACGCGGCTGTTACTGCGGCAATAACAGGCAGAATGCGCATAGGAGTTTCCTTACTGTTTTTTGTTAAGTGTAGATGACAGCAAGGAAAATGCGGGAGATTGTGCAGGGTGTTTTGCCGGGTGACGGCTTCGCCTTACCCGGCCTACAAAGTTCACGCGTTGTGTAGGCCGGGTAAGCGCAGCGCCACCCGGCAATGTTTTACTGTAGCGCCTCGAGGATATGGTATGCCGCCTCAACGCGTGCCGGGTTCGGATAGCTTGTATTCGCGAGCATCACAATACCGATCTGCTTTTCAGGAATAAAGGCCACGTAGCTGCCAAACCCGCCAGTAGAGCCCGTTTTATGGACCCAGGACGCTTTGACCGGGGGAGCCGGTGGATTCACTTCTGCCACGGGCAACGGCGCCAGTGCTACCTTACTGTCGCTGCCCTCGACCACCGTGTTGGCCTCCACGGGCCAGTTGAGCATCTCCCAGCCCAGACCCTGATACATTGACCCGATACGCCAGTAGCGCGACTGCGCCAGCGCGATGCCCTGCTTAAGTGAGGCATCAGCAACGTTCTCCGGCGCCATGTTTGCCATGACCCAGTTCGCCATATCCTGCACGTTGGTTTTCACGCCATAGGCTTGTGCATCCAGCATACCCGGCGAAACGCGCACCGCTTTACCGTCACGATAGCCCCAGGCGTAATGCGCCTCTTCCGCTTTCGGCACGTTAATCCAGGTATGGTCCAGCTTGAGCGGCTTAAGGACCCGCGTCGTCATGGCCTGCTCATAGGGCATGCCAGAAGGTTTGACCGCCAGCGCACCAAAAAGACCGATGCTGGCGTTGGCGTAAAGACGCGTTGTGCCAGGCTTCCACTGCGGCTGCCAGTTTTGATAAAAGCGCAGCAGGGAGGCGTTATCCGTGACCTCATCCGGTACCTGTAGCGGCAGGCCGCCAGCGGTGTAGGTGGCGAGATCCAGCATACGAATACCCTGCCACTGCTTGCCCGTCAGCTGTGGCCAGTATCTGGTCACCGGATCGTCCAGCGAAATTTCACCGCGAGCAATGGCATCCCCACCTAAAACGCCGGTGAAGGTTTTACTTATAGAACCCAGCTCGAACAGGGTCTGAGGCGTAACGGATTTATTCGCCGCGATATCGGCCTTGCCAAACGTGTAATAGTGCGGTTTTCCCTGATAAATAACGGCCACCGCCATGCCTGGAACAGACTGGGCTTTCATCAGCGGGGTAACCGTATTCGCAACCACCTCCGCCAGCTGTTTTTCTGACACTGGCGTGGCGAGAGCAGAGCAAGAGATGCCGAGCAGCAGGGCGCAGCAAAGGGATTTTTTCATCATCAGTAATCTTCCGTAATAGCGAGTCAAGGGGATGTCCGGGCCCGTCAGACAGGCGTAGTCTGTTGGATTTGACAGTGCCTGACAAACGGTTAAATTTAGCATTAGCTGTTAATTTTTCTAACGGAAGCGACCATGACGCGAAGCTATCTACCCCTCAATTCGCTTCGGGCTTTTGAGGCCGCCGCAAGACATCTCAGCTTTACGCATGCGGCCATTGAACTGAACGTGACGCATTCGGCTATTAGCCAGCATGTGAAAACGCTGGAGCAGCACCTGAACTGTCAGCTGTTCGTTCGCGTGTCGCGCGGGCTGATGTTGACTACCGAGGGCGAAAATTTACTGCCGGTGCTGAATGATTCGTTCGATCGTATAGCCGGAATGCTGGATCGCTTCGCTAACCATCGTGCGCAGGAGAAGCTGAAAATCGGCGTGGTGGGTACGTTTGCCACCGGGGTCTTATTCTCGCAGCTGGAGGATTTTCGCCGTGGCTACCCACACATCGATCTTCAGCTTTCCACCCATAACAACCGCGTTGATCCGGCTGCCGAAGGGCTTGACTATACGATCCGCTACGGTGGCGGGGCGTGGCACGGTACCGAGGCTGAATTTCTTTGTCATGCGCCGCTCGCGCCGCTGTGTACGCCTGATATTGCCGCCAGTCTGCACAGTCCGGCCGACATCCTCAGGTTTACGCTGCTGCGCTCCTACCGACGCGACGAGTGGACCGCGTGGATGCAGGCGGCCGGCGAGCATCCCCCTTCGCCAACGCACCGCGTGATGGTATTTGATTCGTCCGTGACCATGCTGGAGGCCGCTCAGGCAGGGGTGGGTATTGCTATTGCGCCTGTCGATATGTTTACCCATCTGTTAGCCAGCGAGCGCATTGTGCAGCCCTTTGCGACGCAGATTGAGCTCGGCAGCTACTGGCTGACCCGATTGCAGTCCCGGGCAGAAACGCCAGCCATGCGCGAATTTTCCCGGTGGCTGGTGGAGAAGATGAAAAAGTAAAAAGCCCGCCGGATGGCGGGCCTGTTCAGTCAGATGGTGACCACGGCAATCAACGTGACGACCGTCAGAATGGTCGCCAGACCGTAGAAGACCCATTTACCGCTTGGCACATGGATTTTCAGATCGTGCATCGCATGGTGGATACGATGCAGACCACACCACAGCGGCAGGACGATCATCAGGAAGATGAACACGCGGCCAATAAAGCTGCTCGCAAAGGCCAGTACGCGCTCATAGCTCAGCGCATCGCCCGGGAACAACCCCAGCGGCAGCATGATCCCGACCAGCAGGATAATGACCGGGGCAATAATGGCGCTCCACATGCCGCCTGCGCCAAACAGCCCCCAGAAGACCGGCTCGTCTGAACGTTTTGGATTTGGATTGATCACAGTAGTCTCCTTACCAGAACAGTGCGACAAACAGAATGACCACAGAGACAACTGCCGTCACTGCCCAGAGCCCTTTAATGACCGGCTCTGGCCCCATTTTTTCGCCTTTTACAATGATGTTCGCTGCTTTTGGCGCCAGTTCAAACCAGGTTTTGGTATGAAGCAGCGCGGCGGCGAGCACAATCAGGTTCAGCACAACGATGATTGGGTTTTGCAGGAAGCCCACAAAACTGGCCCAGGCTTCCGGGCCGTGCTTGAGGGCATAAACCCCGTACAGCAGTTCGAGGCTGAACCAGACCGCGGGAACAGCCGTGCCTTCACGCAGCATATAGAAGCGATAAAACGGCAGTTTTTTCCACCAGGTGGACGGCATTGGCCGCACGTAGGCTTTGCGTTTAGTCGTCATCATGCACTCCTTAGCGTGGTTTCAGGGTAGCGATAAGAAAGTCTTTCGAGCTTTCCACCTTTCCCTGCTGAATGGCGGCGGCCGGGTCGACGTGCTTCGGACACACTTCGGAGCAGTAGCCCACGAATGTGCAGCTCCAGACCCCGTTCTGGCTGTTAAGCTGCGCCATACGTTCTTTTTTACCGTGGTCGCGGCTGTCTTCGTTATAGCGGTGCGCCAGGGTAATGGCGGCCGGGCCGATGAACTCAGGGTTCAGGCCAAACTGCGGACAGGCGGCATAGCACAGGCCGCAGTTGATGCAGCCGGAGAACTGATGGTATTTCGCCATCTGCGCGGGCGTCTGGGTGTTTGGCCCCTGATCCGGCGTGCGCGGGTTGCCGATGATGTACGGCTTAATCGCTTCGAGGCTTTCGATAAAGTGGGTCATGTCGACCACCAGATCGCGCTCAATCGGGAAGTTGCCCAGCGCTTCAACCTTGATACCTTTGGTGTAATCACGCAGGAAGGTTTTACACGCCAGCTTTGGCACCTTGTTGACCATCATGCCGCAGGAGCCGCAAATTGCCATGCGGCAGGACCAGCGGTAGCTCAGGTCTGGGGCCAGGTTATCTTTGATATAGCCGAGCGCATCCAGCAGGGAGGTTTGCTCGTCGTAAGGGACTTCATAGAAAGCGCTGTGCGGCGCGGCGTCCACTTCCGGATTGTAGCGCACCACTTCAATTTTCAGTTTTTGCATCTCAGCCATTCGCCTTCTCCTTCTTATCGGCGGCTTCTGCTTCTGCACCGTACACGCGTTTCGCCGGTGGCAGCGTGGTGATTTTCACGTCGCTGTAGTCCAGTCGCGTAGTGCCATCCGCATCGCGCCAGGCGAGAGTATGTTTAAGGAAATTGACGTCGTCACGTTCGGTGCAGCCCTCATCCAGGCGCTGGTGCGCGCCGCGGGACTCTTTACGCGCCAGGGCGGAATGGGCCATACATTCTGCGACGTTCAGGCCGTGGCCCAGTTCAATGGTATAAAGCAGATCGGTATTGAAGACGCTGGAGGTGTCGGTGATGCGCACGCGTTTGAAGCGCTCCTGCAACTCGGCCAGCTTGTCGACGGTTTTCTGCATCAGCTCTGGCGTACGGTAGATCCCGCAGCCTTCTTCCATCGACAGCCCCATTTCGTCGCGGATCTTCGACCAGTTTTCGTTACCTTCCTGGTTCACCAGGCCTTTCAGGCGTTTTTCGACGTCTGCAACCTGCGCATCCAGCGCCGCGCTGTTAGCTTCACCTGCCGTTGCGGCACGCTCCATCGCACGTTCGCCCGCCATGCGACCAAAGACCACCAGCTCAGCCAGCGAGTTCGAGCCCAGACGGTTTGCGCCGTGCAGACCGACGGAGGAACACTCGCCCACCGCAAACAGCCCTTTGATGCGGGTTTCGCACTGCTGGTCGGTTTCGATACCGCCCATGGTGTAGTGCGCGGTTGGACGCACCGGGATCGGCTCTTTCACCGGATCGACGCCCACATAGGCTTTCGCCAGCTCGCAGATAAACGGCAGACGCTCCAGCAGTTTCTTCTCGCCGAGATGACGCAGGTCGAGATGCACCACGTCGCCGCGCGGCGTTGAGATGGTGTTGCCTTTGCGCCACTCGTGCCAGAAAGCCTGAGAAACTTTGTCGCGTGGGCCGAGTTCCATGTATTTGTTTTTCGGCTCGCCAAGCGGGGTTTCCGGACCCATGCCGTAATCCTGCAAATAGCGATAGCCGTTTTTGTTGACCAGAATACCGCCTTCACCGCGGCAGCCTTCCGTCATCAGTATGCCGGAGCCCGGCAGGCCGGTTGGGTGATACTGGACGAACTCCATATCACGCAGCGGGACGCCGTGGCTGAGTGCCATGCCCATACCGTCACCGGTGACGATGCCGCCGTTGGTGTTGTAGCGGTATACGCGACCCGCACCGCCCGTTGCCATCACCACCGCATTCGCGCGGATCTGGACAAGCGTGCCTTCCATCATGTTCATCGCCACCAGTCCGCGCGCATGACCGTCGTCGACCAGAATGTCGAGAACGAAATGTTCGTCAAAGCGCTGGATTTGTGGGAACTGGAGGGAGGTCTGGAACAGGGTGTGCAGCATGTGGAAGCCGGTCTTATCGGCGGCAAACCAGGTGCGTTCGATCTTCATGCCACCGAAGCGGCGGACGTTGACGCTCCCGTCCGGACGTCGGCTCCACGGGCATCCCCACTGTTCCAGCTGGGTCATTTCCGTTGGGCAATGGTGCACGAAGTAATCAACGACATCCTGTTCGCAAAGCCAGTCGCCCCCTGCAACCGTGTCGTGGAAATGGTATTCGAAGCTGTCATGATCCTGCGCGACGGCGGCGGATCCTCCTTCTGCGGCTACCGTGTGGCTGCGCATCGGATAGACTTTTGAAATCAATGCGATTTTAGCGTTCGGATTGGCTTGTGCCGCAGCAATTGCAGCGCGTAATCCAGCCCCGCCAGCGCCTATTACGGCAAGATCGGCTTGAAAAGTTTGCACGACATTCCTCCAGATTTTTGTTTTCCCGCAACGGGATGAACTAAAGGACGTTCACCTGCCCGAACGGGCGATTGCGGAAGCGATTCCACTGCTCCTTTATGGGTAAAACAGTATAACCGCGTAGAAGTGAGGGAAATTTGACGTGTTCGATTTTTTTGCTGTTCTGTGCGGTGATTTATCATCGTGATTAATGAATGGCGTCACAGTATTTCTCTGTGCAATGAAAAAGGACTTTTACTGTGCAAAATTTGTCTCTGCCCCGGCTTACGAGTAGACTTCGTGCCCTTGTCTGAAAACGGAGAAATAACTCATGAGCGAAACGGCCACCTGGCAGCCGAGCGCATCCATTCCAAACCTGCTAAAGCGCGCAGCAATTATGGCGGAGATCCGCCGTTTCTTTGCCGACCGCGGCGTCCTGGAGGTGGAAACGCCGTGCATGAGTCAGGCGACGGTCACGGATATTCATCTGGTCCCGTTTGAAACCCGTTTTGTTGGCCCAGGCCACTCTCAGGGCATGAATCTGTATCTGATGACCAGCCCGGAATACCATATGAAGCGTCTGCTGGCGGCCGGGTGTGGTCCGGTCTATCAGCTGTGCCGTAGCTTCCGTAATGAAGAGATGGGCCGACACCATAATCCGGAATTCACCATGCTGGAGTGGTACCGCCCGCACTACGACATGTATCGTCTGATGAACGAAGTTGACGATCTGCTGCAACAGGTGCTGGATTGCGCGGAAGCTGAAACGCTCTCCTATCAGCAGGCCTTCCAGCGCCATCTGGAAATCGATCCGCTGTCGGCTGATAAAACACAGCTGCGTGAAGTGGCGGCAAAACTGGATCTGAGCAACGTGGCGGATAACGAAGAGGATCGCGACACGCTGCTGCAACTGCTGTTCACCTTTGGTGTTGAACCGCAGATTGGCAAAGATCGTCCGACGTTTGTCTATCACTTCCCGGCCAGCCAGGCCTCACTGGCGCAGATCAGCACCGAAGATCACCGCGTGGCGGAGCGTTTTGAGGTGTATTTCAAAGGCATCGAGCTGGCGAACGGTTTCCACGAGCTGACCGACGCGCGCGAACAGCAGCAGCGTTTCGAGCAGGATAACCGCAAGCGCAACGCGCGCGGTCTGCCGCAGCAGCCGATTGATACTCATCTGCTGGAAGCGCTTAAAGCCGGTCTGCCGGACTGCTCCGGCGTGGCGCTGGGTGTGGATCGCCTGGTCATGCTGGCGCTGGGTGCCGAGCACCTGGGCGATGTGATTGCCTTTACGGTCGATCGCGCCTGAAAAAATGCCGGGTGGCGCTGCGCTTACCCGGCCTACTCGGTCATTTAACTCTGCCACATTAAAAACTGCTCATTTCTCTCTATACGGGTCTTTTTCTTAATTTGACTCGGATAGCCACATTGTTTGTCTGGTCATCTGCTACCATCCGCGCAGTTTAATTCCGTTTCGGATGGTTATATGTCTCACTCACTCAAAAAAATGACCCTTACCGGGCTCATTCTGATGATTTTTACGTCAGTCTTTGGCTTTGCCAATAGCCCGTCCGCGTTTTATCTGATGGGCTACAGCGCGACGCCGTTTTATATCGTTTCCGCTCTGTTCTTCTTTATCCCGTTTGCGCTGATGATGGCGGAGATGGGCTCGGCGTACCGGAAAGAAGAAGGCGGCATCTATTCGTGGATGAACAACAGCGTCGGCCCCCGTTACGCGTTTATCGGTACGTTCATGTGGTTTTCATCCTACGTCGTCTGGATGGTCAGCACGGCGGCCAAGGTTTGGGTGCCGTTCTCAACGTTTCTCTTCGGTGCGGATAAAACGCAGGTCTGGTCTCTGGCGGGGCTGAGCTCCACGCAGGTGGTCGGTATTCTGGCAGTGTGCTGGATGGTGGTGGTCACCCTGGTGGCCTCGAAAGGCATCAACAAAATTGCCCGTATCACTGCCGTTGGCGGTATTTCCGTGATGTGCCTGAACCTGGTGCTGCTGCTGGTCAGCATCGCTATTCTGTGCCTGAACGGCGGGCATTTCGCACAGGAAGTCAACTTCGTTTCATCGCCTAATCCGGGTTACCAGTCCGGGCTGGCCATGCTCTCCTTTGTGGTGTTTGCCATCTTTGCTTACGGTGGAATTGAAGCCGTGGGCGGGCTGGTCGACAAAACCGAAAATCCGGAAAAGAACTTCGCTAAAGGCATTATCTTTGCCGCCATCGTCATTTCCATTGGCTACTCACTGGCGATTTTCCTCTGGGGCGTCAGCACCAACTGGCAGCAGATGTTAAGTAATAACACCACCAACCTCGGCAACATTACCTACGTGCTGATGAAAAGCCTGGGGGTGACGCTGGGCAACGCCATGGATCTCGCGCCGGAAACGCCGGCCACCCTGGGGATCTGGTTTGCGCGGATTACTGGCTTGTCGATGTTCCTCGCCTATACTGGCGCATTCTTCACGCTGATCTACTCGCCGCTGAAAGCGATTATTCAGGGGACGCCAAAGGCGCTGTGGCCCGCACGTATGACGCAGCTGAACGCTGCCGGTATGCCTGCCAACGCGATGTGGATGCAGTGCCTGCTGGTGTGCGTGTTCATTCTGCTGGTGTCCTTCGGCGGTGATACCGCGTCGGCGTTCTATAACAAGCTGACCCTGATGGCGAACGTATCGATGACGCTTCCGTATCTGTTCCTGACCCTGGCGTTCCCGTTCTTTAAGGCGAAGCGGGATCTGGAGCGGCCGTTTGTGATCTTCAAAACCCGCGCGGCGACGCTGCTGGCGACCACTGTTGTGGTGCTGGTCGTCGCGTTCGCCAATATCTTTACCGTCATTCAGCCCGTGGTTGAGGCAAATGACTGGAACAGCACGCTGTGGATGGTTGGCGGACCGATCTTCTTCTCGCTGCTGGCAATGGGGATTTATGAGCATTACCGTCGTCGCTCGACGGCCTGTGTAGCAGAAGTGGCGTAAAGGATTGACCCCCTCCCGACGGGGAGGGGGAAAGGATTACAAACTTCCCGCCGGGCGCGTACGCGCCGCTGACGTCAACGTTCTTCCCGTCTTACGTCCGTCCAGCGTTTCCAGACGCATCTGGAACGGTGGGAACGGCATATCAATTCCGTGCTCGCGGAAGCCAGCCAGAATCAACTGGTGGATCTCATGGCGCAGCGGCATACGGTGTCCCATCTCGGCGGCGTAGATACGCAGCTCGAAAATCTGGATCCCCTGCTGCAAATCAACCAGGAACACTTCCGGCGGCGGGTTGTCGATTACCAGCGAACAGCGTTCAGCAGCCGTATAGAGGATCTGCGTTACCTCTTCGCTGTTGGCATCCGACGGAGCGGGTACGGTCAGCACCACACGCGTGACGGAGTCGGACAGCGACCAGTTGATAAACTGCTCGGTGATAAACGCCTTGTTCGGGACGATGATCTCTTTACGGTCCCAGTCGCTGATGGTGGTGGCGCGGGTGTTGATCCTGGTGACGCTGCCGGTGAGATCGCGGATGGTCACCGTATCGCCAATTCGAATCGGCTTTTCAAACAGAATGATCAGACCAGAGACGAAGTTGGCAAAAATCTCCTGTAAACCAAAACCCAGGCCTACGGTCAGGGCGGCAACCAGCCATTGCAGTTTTGACCATTCGATACCAATCATCGAGAAGCCAACCAGCCCACCAAACAGCATGATTAAATACTTGGTGATGGTGGTGATCGCATAGCCCGTGCCGGGGGTTAAATCCAGATGCTGCAACAGCGCCAGCTCCAGCAGGGCAGGGAAGTTACGGATCAGCTGCGTGGTGATGATCAGCACCAGAATCGCAATCAGCACGGCCCCTAAGGTGATGGGCTCCAGACTTTCGACCCCCTGCACCGTGGACGTCACATCCCATAAAGAGATGTTCTCCAGGAAGCCAAACGCGGAGTGGATTTCCGACCACAGGAAGATCACCGACAGCAGGGCAACCAGCATCAGAATTGAGCGTACCAGCCGCAGGGACTGGGTACTGATCGCATCCAGATCCAGTTCGACGTCATCGGCGTCTGTGGTCCCTTCGGTGCTGTTGACGTGGTTCGGCTCTTCTTCACCCCGCGCGCGCTGGGCCAGAATTTCTGCGCGACGGTGTTTGGCACGGTCAAACGCCAGACGACGACGCTGGATCAGCATGCCGCGGCGAATAACATGGTAGACCACCAGCAGCAGGAACCAGATAGCCACCGACGTTTCCAGTCGGGCGAGCAGCGCCTGCGCCGTGGCGAGATAACCGACCGCTGCCGCCAGCATCGCCGCCAGCGGCGCGCTGAGCAGCAGGTTCCACAGCAGACGGTTAAACATGTTATCGCCGCTGCCGGTCTTGTCGAGATAGAGCGGGATCCCGGCGCGTTTCAGGCTGAGCGTCACTACCGCTAACGCCCCGCAGATCAGCATAAAGCACAGCCGTCCCAGCGAGCCGGAGAACTCCCGGTCATTGAGATTATCGAACATGATCAACGCCATAATCAGCGGCACAATCAGCCCGATACTCATCAGGTAGTAACGCATCGCCCGCGCAACGCGATTACGCGGCCAGCCAAAGTGAGCGATGAACAGACCATTTGGCCGCGCAAACGTGGCGCAAATCATCACCACCCACAGCAGCGGAACGGTGGCGGTCACGCCATCGCCAATCGCGACGGCAAGCGGGTAGGGCCAGGCTTCACGCAGGCCGTATCCGAGCGTCATCCACAGCACCGGCAGCGGAGACGCGACCAGAATTGACCAGAACACAGTACGCAACGTCAGCCAGAAGTGATCCTGGGTTACTTTTCCCACTCGGGCGCTGGAGCGCTCAAGGAAACGGGTGAAGTGACGACGGGAATAAATACTGAAGCCCACCAGAATCAGCGCCCCCAGCAGCGGGAAGATGGTCTCCTTGCTGGTTATCATCATTACGCTGGCGAGGCCCAGCTGGCTGAAGGTGTCCAGCGAAATGAGGCGGCGCAGATCCTGCACAATCTCAATCGGCCAGGCGAAGGTCATCGGCCGCACGTCGGACGTCCAGAAAAGGTAACGGTGCGTGGCTTCGTTGACCTCTTTCAGCGCATCCTCCAGCTGGCTATTCGAGACTTTCAGCTTAGTCAGCTCAAGGATCAGCGTATCGCCTCCCTGCAACAGGGAATTGAGCAGTTCGCGCTGGGTGCGCAGTTGCGCTTCCAGAATACGACTTTGCTCGCCGGTGAGCGGCTGTCCGTCAGCCTGACGGATCTGGCGGATTTGCGGCTGCTTGTTGAGGAGATCTTCATAATGAAGACGCTGAACGCGCAGCTGCGCCATCTCCGTATCAAGCTGCTGCGGTTTTGGCATCTCTGGCAGACGAGCCACCTGCGCGCGTAACGCTTCGCCCAACAGGTTAGACGAGCCAAGCCACTGGGACTGTTCACGCAGCGTGTTGAGCGCCTGACGAACCTGGAGGGTTTGATTGGTGGCCTGACGCTGCTGCGAGGCCACCAAATCCATGCGCTGCGCCTGCTGATTCAGCGCGGCAGAAAGCTCGCGGTTAACCTTAAACTGGGCGACGATGCTGTCGGGCAGGTTAGCACTGTTTTCGGCCAGTAACTCGGTGCTTTCCAGCGCACGTTCAGCTTCACGCTGACGCTGGCTGTTGAGTTGATTTCTCAGCGCCTGGAGATACGCATCCAGCTGCTGGCTCTGCTTCTGCGCCAGCTCGGAACGCATCCGCGACAGCTCCTGGCGGTTGTTAGCGGAAAGCTGCGCCAGCTCCAGTTCATCAACCAGCGCTTTTAGTCTGGCGGATTCCGCCTGCAACCCAAGATTTTGTGCCTGATTCTGCGGTGTGCTGCCTGTCTGCGTCCCGATGCGACGTTCCACCTCATTTAACTGACGGCGGGCATCGGTTTGCTGCTGTGGAAGCTGGCTGAGGGAATCGGCAATTTCACGCGCCCGTTCCTGCTCCTGCTGCGCCAGACGGCTTTTTTCCAGCAGTTGGCTGCTGACTTGCAGGATCTCCTGATTCAGCGCCTCGGACGTCATCCCCGCGGGGACCTGGCGTGGTTCATCGCGCAGGTTGTTTAGCTGCGAGCGCAGGGTCTGAGAGAGTTTGGGGAAGTTGTCGATAACCTGCTGATACTGCTGCGCGCGCTCAAGGGAACCCTTTCGTTCCTCAAGCGCGTTCAGTGCAGACTGGAGTGACTCAACGGTCTCCGGCTGAGCGGGTTTCGCCGCTTTTGCCTGCTCCAGCTCCTGGGTTATCTGTTTGGCGTCGGGGGCCGTCGCTGCGTACGCCCCCATGCTGAGGCACCAGGCCATCAGTAATACGATAATCGGGCGCACGTCAGCGATCCTTCTGTTGTTAGCCTTCGTCTTTTTTGTCGTCAACCAGCGGGCTGGCGTCGTGCTCGGCTTTGATCTCTTCTTCCGGCAACGGGGCAGGCGCAACCTCTGGCGTCACAAAGACCTCCGTCGATACTGCCAGAGGCTGGCCGAGTTTGGTCACGGACAGGCTTTCCAGCTCGTCGACCAGGTTAACTTTGCCCGGTGCGAACAGGTTGATGACCGTTGAGCCCAGCTTGAAGCGGCCCATTTCCTGACCTTTCAGCAGGGCCACAGAACCTTCTTCTTCGCCGGCAGGCCAGGTCCAGCGCTTGATCACGCCTTCGCGCGGCGGCGTAATGGTGCCCGCCCAGACGGTTTCGATGCTGCCTACAATGGTAGCACCCACCAGAATCTGCGCCATTGGGCCAAACTCAGTATCAAACAGGCAGATGACGCGCTCGTTACGGGCAAACAGGTTAGGAACGTTTTGCGCCGTCAGGTGGTTTACAGAGAACAGATCCCCCGGCACGTAGATCATCTCGCGCAGAATACCATTACACGGCATATGCACGCGGTGGTAGTCGCGTGGGGAGAGATAGGTGGTCGCGAAAGTCCCGTTACGGAACAGATCGGCCATTATGTAGTTACCGGCCAGCAGCGCTTCCAGGCTGTAGTTATGGCCTTTCGCCTGCAAAATTTTGTCGTCTTCAATTTTACCCAGCTGGCTGATCACGCCGTCCGCTGGCATCACCAGCACGTTCGGGTCGGTATTCAGCGGGCGCACTTCGTCGCGCAGCGGACGCACAAAAAATTCGTTGAAGGTGCGGTAGCTTGCCGTATCCGGCTTCTGCGCTTCTTTCATGTCGACCTTGTAGTATTTCACGAACAGGTCGATGACCAGTTTGGTCAGCCAGCCCGCTCGTTTGCTCGCGCCCCAGCCCGCCAGGCGAGTGAGCCACAGTTTCGGCAGAATGTATTGAAGCGAAAGTTTAAATGAGTTTAACAAGGTAGCCTCCAGGCCATTGTTTTGTCGTTCCTGATCCGGCATTACGCTGCCGGAACCTAAAAAAAGGGGACGATTTTAGCGACGCTTAGCTTAGTTGTCAGTTATCAGAATCAGAAAAGTTTTTACGCGTTTTTACCTGGTCCATGCTTTCGAGAATACGGTGGTAATTTTCGAAACGGGTTTCCGCAATTTCTCCGTTCTCTACCGCTTCGCGGATAGCGCAGCCCGGATCGTTGTCATGTTTACAGTCGCGGTATTTGCAAGCGCCTAAATAGTCATGGAATTCGACAAATCCGTTAAAGATTTGTTCCGGCTCGAGGTGCCAGAGACCAAATTCACGCACGCCCGGGGAGTCAATCACATCGCCACCGTGCGGGAAGTGATAGAGACGTGAGGCAGTGGTGGTGTGCTGGCCCAGGCCCGAGACGTCAGACACATCGTTGGTCAGGATCTCCTGCTGAAGGCCGAGCAGGTTGTTAAGCAGGCTCGATTTACCTACGCCGGACTGCCCCGCAAAGATGCTGATGCGGTCGGTCAGCGCATCTTCTAACGGCTTCAGGCCATCTTTGGTGCGGCTGGAAACCATCAACACGCGATAGCCAATGTTGCGGTAAATATCCATCTGCTCATTTACAAAGGCCATGGCCTCGTCATCCAGCAGATCGATTTTATTCAGCACGATGAGCGGCTCAACCTGTAGCGTTTCGCAGGCCACCAGATAACGGTCAATAATATTGAGCGAAAGCTCAGGCAAAATCGCTGAAACGATCACTATCTGGTTGATGTTGGCGGCAATAGGCTTCACGCCGTCGTAGAAATCCGGACGGGTCAGAACCGACGTGCGTTCATGCACGGCTTCAACGATACCTTTAACCGTTACCCCTTCCGCCGCCTCTTTGCCTGGACGCCAGACCACGCGGTCACCGGTCACCAGGGAACGGATGGTGCGACGGATATTGCAACGGTGGATATCCCCGTCGGCGGATTCGACATCGGCGTGCATGCCGAAGCGGCTAATCACAACGCCTTCTGTCGCTTCGCCAAACAGGTTGTCGTCGTAATCGGGCTTCTCCGTAGTGGTTTTAAGACGGCGCTGGTGATTTGCATTCACGCGGCGCTGCTGCCCTTTGGAGAGTTTATTTTTACTCAATCGCGCTGGCTCCTGGTCGCCCGTAGCGGGCAAAACCTCTATGATACACTCTAATTAATACTAGTTAACCTGCTACTGCCGGTTATGCGAGAAGGGTGGAAAATAACATGAGCGCGGACGAAAACAACCTGATTTGGATCGATCTGGAGATGACCGGCCTGGATCCCGAGCGCGATCGCATTATTGAGATCGCCACACTGGTCACCGATGCCAATCTCAATATTCTGGCGGAAGGCCCAACGATTGCCGTGCACCAGTCCGATGACCAGCTTGCGCTGATGGATGAGTGGAACGTGCGTACCCATACCGGCAGCGGGCTGGTGGAACGCGTGAAGGCCAGCACCCTGGGCGACCGCGAAGCGGAGCTGGCGACGCTTGAATTTCTGAAGCAGTGGGTGCCAGCAGGAAAATCGCCTATCTGTGGCAACAGCATTGGTCAGGATCGTCGTTTCCTGTTTAAGTACATGCCGGAGCTGGAGTCCTACTTCCACTACCGCTATCTGGATGTGAGCACCCTGAAAGAGCTGGCCCGCCGCTGGAAACCGGAAATTCTCGACGGCTTTACAAAGCAGGGGACGCACCAGGCGATGGACGACATCCGTGAGTCTGTTGCGGAGCTGGCGTACTATCGCGAAAACTTTATTAAGCTCTGATTTTGCGATCCGGCGCCTTGCGTGGCCGGGTTTTTGTCGCTAAATTGTTCAGCTTGCTGATTAAATAAGCACTTGAACTGAATTTCAAAAAAATCGCTTTGAGGGGGGTTGCAGCTAAACGGATTTCTCGTATAATGCGCCTCCCGTAACGACAGAGAATTACACGTTACGACAGCAACAAAAGCAGTACAGATTTGCGGGAATAGCTCAGTTGG
>NZ_JADCKV010000020.1:39066-82583 GCF_014982105.1 Enterobacter cloacae complex sp. P18RS
GTCTCGTTTCCCGCTCCAAATTCTTCTTCATCTCCAGATTATCCACAGCGAAGTGCTTCGTTGGGGACGTTTTCTATTATGTCTGAAATACTCTTGTGAACAGAGTTATCCACAGAAACCGTGTTAAAACCAGTCTGTACAAAATGTTAGCAGGGTGAATAATATCTCCGTAATTCCCTGTAATTTATGAAGAAAATTTGATTTCAAAATGTTATTGAGATCACTTGACCTGTTTGCCAGAGCTGATGGCACCTGAATTCTTATTTTTATTCACAGCCTGTGAATATATCACACATCCCGCGGCAGCCCTTTTTCAATCACCCTGACCAGGCGCTGTTTCTTCGGTAACTGCACTTCAACCACACCCGCATTTCGCTTCTCAATTTGCTGCGCAATCGCCCATTCTATGTGCTCATCAAGAAGTGGGTGCTCACCTCTACGGCTTTCGAGCGCCTGAAGATTTGCTTCATCCCACGGGGCATTCCCCAGCGCAACGGCCACATTACGCAGCCAGCGCAGGTGGCCGATACGACGTATGGCGGAACCCTCCGTCACCTTCAGGAACCAGGCTTCGCTCCAGGCGAACAGTTCGATCAACTGCGGGGCATGTAACGCCTTGCGCGGACTGAAGTCTTCTTCGTCCGTCAACTGTGAATAACGGTTCCACGGACAAATCAGCTGACAGTCATCACAGCCGTAGATGCGGTTGCCGATAAGCGGACGAAATTCCTCTGGAATGGCGCCTTCCAGCTCGATAGTGAGATAAGAGATACAGCGGCGCGCATCAACGGTATACGGTTCGACAATAGCGCCCGTTGGGCAGATGGTCATACAGGCCACACAGCGACCACAGCCTTCTTCCACCGGACCGTCTACCGGCAGGGGTAAATCAATCAGCAGTTCACCCAGGAAAAAGAATGAGCCCGCGTCGCGGCTTAAGATAAGTGAGTGCTTACCTGTCCAGCCGAGCCCGGCTTTTTCGGCGATCGAGCGCTCAAGAATAGGCGCAGAATCGACAAAGGGTCTAAAATTCAGCGAAACACAGTGCTGCTGAATGGTTTCCCCGAGCTTTTTTAGACGGTTGCGCAGAAGTTTATGGTAGTCACGTCCCAGAGCGTATCGGCTGACGTAACCCAGCGAAGGATTTTTTAGCGTGCGCGCAAAGGCCGCGTTAGCAGGCAGATAGTTCATGCGTACGCTAATAACGCGCAGCGTACCCGGCAACAGCTCGTGGGGGCGGGCACGCATCATACCGTGACGCGCCATCCACTCCATCTCGCCGTGGTATTGTTTATCCAGCCATGCCTGGAGCTTAGGCTCGCTGGCAGAGAGGTCGGTGTCAGTAATACCGACCTTCTGGAAGCCCAGTTCAGCACCCCACTGTTTTATTTTTTGCGCTAATTCATTGAGATCGAGGGGCTGTGACATGACGGACCATACTGTGAAGAAAAACCCCGCAAGTATACCACATTCCATCTGGCATGCGGATGACCTCCGTCGGGCCGAGAAAGAGGCCGCAGATAGCCTGGGCATTACCCTTTACGAACTGATGCAGCGCGCGGGCGAGGCGGCGTTTAACGTGGCGCGTACGGCTTATCCGAATGCTTCGCACTATCTGATCCTGTGCGGGCACGGCAATAACGGTGGCGATGGTTATGTGGTGGCTCGTCTTGCGGTGGCGGCGGGGCTGCGCGTCACCCTGCTGGCGCTGGAGAGCGACAAGCCGTTACCGGAAGAAGCGGGCATGGCGAGAGAGGCTTGGCTGAATGCGGGGGGCATTATTCATGCGCCTGATATCGTCTGGCCCGAGGATGTCGACGTGATTGTTGACGGTCTGCTGGGGACGGGACTGATGCGCGCGCCTCGCGATGACGTCGCCGCGCTGATTACGCGCGCTAATGCGCACTCCGCCCCGGTGGTAGCGCTGGATATTCCCTCCGGCCTGATGGCGCAAACCGGCGTGACGCCGGGCGTGTCGATTGAGGCGGCGCGCACCGTGACCTTTATCGCCCTGAAGCCGGGTTTACTGACCGGTAAAGCGCGGGATGTCGTGGGCACGTTACACCACAACGCCCTGGGGCTGGAAAACTGGCTGGCCGGACAGGATACCCACATCACCCGCTTTGATGCCTCCCTGCTTGCACAGTGGCTGCCGCCGCGCCGTCCCACGTCCCATAAGGGCGACCATGGCCGACTGCTGATTATCGGCGGCGATCGCGGCACGGCAGGTGCGATTCGTATGACAGGAGAGGCCGCGTTGCGCAGCGGCGCCGGATTAATACGCGTGCTGACCCGCAGCGAAAACATCCCGCCCATTATTACCGCGCGGCCGGAGCTGATGGTCCACGAGCTTACCCCGCAGGCGATTGAAGAGGGTCTTGAGTGGGCGGACGTGGTGGTCATTGGTCCGGGCCTGGGTCAGCAGGAGTGGGGTAAACAGGCCCTGCAAAAGGCCGAGAATTTTCGTAAACCGATGCTCTGGGATGCCGACGCGCTTAACCTTCTGGCAATAAACCCGGATAAGCGTCACAATCGCATTCTGACGCCGCACCCCGGCGAAGCCGCACGGCTGCTTAACTGTAGCGTGGCAGAAATTGAAAGCGATCGCTTACTTTCAGCCCAACGTCTGGTAAAACGTTACGGAGGTGTTGCCGTTTTGAAAGGGGCGGGGACCGTTATCGCCAGCGATGGTGCGATGGGCATCGTTGATGCCGGTAATGCAGGCATGGCGAGCGGCGGCATGGGCGATGTGCTCTCTGGCATCATTGGCGCATTGCTCGGACAGAAACTTCCCCTTTATGATGCAGCCTGTGCCGGCTGCGTGGCCCACGGTGCGGCGGCTGACAGGCTGGCTGCTTGTTACGGAACGCGCGGTATGCTGGCCACCGATCTTTTTTGCACGCTGCGGCGTGTTGTTAACCCGGATGTGATTGACGTAGAAAATGACTAATCGAGCGATTCCTTTACCTGATGAACAAGCCACTTTAGATCTCGGCAAGCGCGTGGCGCAGGCCTGTCAGGGGGCGACCGTCATTTATCTGTATGGTGATTTAGGCGCGGGTAAAACAACCTTCAGCCGTGGCTTTTTGCAGGCGTTAGGCCATAACGGGAACGTAAAAAGCCCGACCTATACGCTGGTAGAACCGTACACGCTTGAAAATATCATGGTGTACCACTTTGATTTATATCGTCTTGCGGATCCTGAGGAGCTGGAATTTATGGGGATCCGCGATTACTTTGCCAACGACGCCATCTGCCTGGTGGAGTGGCCGCAACAAGGTGCGGGTGTGCTGCCTGACCCGGATGTCGAAATTCACTTAGATTACCAGGCACAAGGGCGTGAGGCGCGCATCAGTGCGGTTTCCTCATCAGGCTGTTCCTTACTGGCGCGTTTAGCCGGTTGAGCGTAGGGATAACGGGATGATTAATCGCGTTAAAGGTTGGGTGCTGGCTGCCACGGTCCTGCTGTGCGCGCAGGCCGGGGCGGCCAGCCTCTCGGATATTCAGGTGTCGAATGGCGATAGCCAGGCCCGTATTACGTTCAGCTTTATGGGCGATCCTGAATATGCTTTCTCACAAATCGACAGCCGCAGCGTGGCGCTCGATATTAAACAGACCGGGGTGATCCAGGGGCTGCCGCTCCAGTTCAGCGGCAACAATCTGGTGAAAAGCATCCGTTCGGGGACGCCGAAGGATGCGCAGTCTCTGCGTCTGGTGGTCGATCTCACCGAAAAGGGCAAGACGAAGGCGGTTAAGCAGCAAAACGGCGCCAATTATACGGTGGTCTTTACCATTAATGCTGATGTTCCGCCGCCACCGCCTGCACCTGTTGTAGCAAAACGCGTGGAGGCGCCGGTTTATACCCCAAGGCCGTCTGAGCCAGCCCGTAATCCGTTTAAATCACAAAATGACCGACTTACCGCCGTGACCAGCAGCAATACGGTGACGCGTCCGGCGGTCAGCGCGCGGCGAACGCCGGTCAGTGGCGACAAAGTGATTATCGCCATCGACGCCGGACACGGCGGGCAAGATCCTGGCGCGATTGGCCCGGGCGGCACGCGGGAGAAAAACGTCACTATCGCCATTGCCCGTAAGTTGCGTGCGCTTCTGAATGACGATCCGATGTTTAAAGGGGTCATGACCCGCGACGGAGATTACTTTATTTCAGTGATGGGACGCTCGGATGTGGCGCGTAAGCAAAACGCCAACTTCCTGGTGTCGATTCACGCGGATGCTGCGCCGAACCGTAACGCCACCGGCGCGTCGGTATGGGTGCTGTCGAACCGTCGCGCCAACAGTGAAATGGCGAACTGGCTTGAAGAGCACGAGAAGCAGTCTGAACTGTTAGGCGGGGCAGGCGATGTGCTGGCAAACAGCCAGGCCGATCCGTATCTCAGCCAGGCGGTGCTGGATTTACAGTTCGGTCATTCTCAGCGCGTCGGGTATGATGTCGCCACTAACGTACTGAGCCAGCTGCAAAGCATTGGATCGCTGCATAAGCGTCGCCCTGAGCATGCAAGCCTCGGTGTCCTGCGTTCGCCGGATATTCCGTCGATTCTGGTAGAGACGGGCTTTATCAGTAACAACGGCGAAGAGCGCCTGTTGGGCAGCGACAGCTACCAGCAGCAAATTGCCGAAGCGATTTATAACGGTCTGCGTAAATACTTTGACGCGCATCCGCTTCAGTCTGCGCCGCAGGGCGGGGCCGCCCAGACGGCAAGCGCCGCGCTGCCGGGTGAGATGACCGCGACTAATTAAGGAGAGTTCATGCCGATTCAGGTTCTACCGCCGCAGCTCGCGAACCAAATCGCCGCCGGTGAGGTGGTGGAACGCCCTGCGTCGGTGGTGAAGGAACTGGTTGAAAACAGCCTCGATGCAGGGGCGACCCGCATTGATATTGATATCGAACGCGGGGGCGCAAAGCTTATCCGCATTCGTGATAACGGCTGTGGCATCAAAAAGGACGAGCTGGCGCTGGCGCTGGCGCGTCATGCCACCAGTAAAATTGCCTCACTTGACGATCTGGAAGCGATTATCAGCCTGGGTTTTCGCGGCGAAGCGCTGGCCAGTATCAGCTCCGTTTCCCGCTTAACGTTGACCTCCCGCACGGCCGACCAGCAGGAAGCCTGGCAGGCCTACGCCGAAGGGCGTGATATGGACGTCACGGTTAAACCTGCGGCGCACCCGGTAGGCACCACGCTTGAAGTGCTGGATCTCTTCTATAACACGCCCGCCCGGCGCAAGTTTATGCGAACCGAGAAGACCGAATTCGGACATATCGACGAGATCATCCGCCGCATCGCGCTGGCGCGCTTTGATGTCACCCTCAACCTCAGCCATAACGGTAAGGTGATGCGCCAGTACCGCGCAGTGGCGGAGGGTGGACAAAAGGAGCGTCGGTTGGGCGCCATCTGCGGCACACCGTTTCTGGAAAAAGCGCTGGCCATTGAGTGGCAGCATGGCGATCTGGCCCTGCGCGGCTGGGTTGCCGATCCGAACGCCAGCAGCGCCGCGTTCGCAGAAATCCAGTATTGCTACGTCAACGGCCGCATGATGCGCGACCGCCTGATTAACCACGCTATTCGACAGGCCTGCGAAGATAAGCTCGGCGCCGATCAACAGCCCGCCTTTGTGCTTTATCTGGAGATCGACCCGCACCAGGTTGACGTTAACGTGCACCCCGCCAAGCACGAGGTGCGTTTCCACCAGTCGCGCCTGGTGCATGATTTCATCTACCAGGGCGTTGCCGCTGTATTGCAGCAGCAGGCAGAGCCAGAGTTGCCGCTGGCAAAAGAAGAGCCCGCGCCGCGCCCACTGCCGGAAAACCGCGTGGCGGCCGGGCGTAACCATTTTGCCGAACCGGCGGTCGCGCGCGAGCCGACTGCTCCACGTTTATCCCCGGCGGGCAACGCGCCGCGACCAACCGGTGCCAACTATCCCAACGCTCAGCCGGGCTACCACAAACAGCAGGGGGCGCTGTACCGCAAACTGCTGGATACGCCGGCGGTGGAGCATAAAGAGCACATCACGGTTTCAACCCCCTCTCTGGATGGGCATAGCCAGAGTTTTGGTCGGGTATTGACCATTATTGCTCCCGACATGGCGTTGCTTGAACGCGAAGGTAAACTGCTGTTGCTGGCGCTTTCCGTGGCGGAGCGCTGGCTCAAACAGGCGCAGTTAACCCCGGGGGTGAATGCCGCCTGCGCGCAGCCGCTGTTGATCCCCGTTCGCCTGAAAATATCCCCTGAAGAAACAGGGGTTTTGCGGCGCGTGCAGACGCAACTGGCCGAAATGGGGATTGAAATCGTACTGGACGCGCAGCATGTGACAATTCGCGCAGTGCCTTTACCCTTACGCCAACAAAATTTACAAAACTTGATTCCTGAACTGATAGGCTACCTGGCGCAGCAAACGACGTTTGATGCCGCCGATACCGCGCAGTGGATCGCCCGCCATCTGGCCAGCGAGCATGCACCGTGGAGTATGGCGCAGGCGATTACCGTTCTGGCGGAGGTGGAGCGCCTCTGTCCACAGCTGGTGAAAGCGCCTCCAGGTGGTTTGTTACAACCTGTTGATTTACAAACGGCGATGACCGCCCTGAAACATGACTGATGTAAGTAAGGCGAGCCTGCCAAAGGCGATTTTTTTAATGGGGCCTACGGCCTCCGGTAAAACGGCGTTAGCCATTGAGTTACGTAAAGTTTTGCCAGTAGAGTTGATTAGCGTTGATTCAGCCCTCATCTACCGAGGGATGGACATCGGCACGGCGAAGCCCAACGCAGACGAACTGCGTGCGGCACCGCACCGTTTACTGGATATTCTCGACCCGGCACAGGCTTACTCCGCGGCAGATTTTCGCCGCGACGCCTTAGCCGAGATGGCCGAGATTACCGCCGCGGGACGCATACCGCTGTTAGTTGGCGGCACGATGCTCTACTTTAAGGCGCTGCTGGAGGGGTTATCGCCTCTGCCATCGGCCGATCCGGAAGTGAGAGCGAAGATTGAGCGGCAGGCGGCAGAGCAGGGGTGGGACGCTTTGCACAGGCAACTGGAAGAGATTGACCCGGTTGCCGCAGCGCGGATCCACCCAAACGATCCGCAAAGGCTTTCCCGGGCACTGGAAGTTTTTTTCATTTCGGGTAAAACTTTAACGGAACTGACGCAAACGTCAGGAGACGCTCTGCCGTATCAGGTGCATCAGTTCGCCATCGCCCCGGCGAGCCGTGAACTGCTCCATCAACGAATTGAGCAGCGTTTTCATCAGATGTTGGCTTCAGATTTTGAAGCAGAAGTGCGGGCGCTTTTTGCCCGTGGAGATTTGCATACGGACATGCCTTCCATTCGTTGTGTGGGATACCGCCAGATGTGGTCGTATCTTGAAGGTGAGATTTCATACGATGAAATGGTTTATCGAGGTGTTTGCGCCACGAGACAGTTAGCGAAGCGCCAGATCACCTGGTTACGCGGTTGGGAGGGTGTTCACTGGTTAGACAGTGAAAAACCACAACAGGCGTTAAACGAAGTGATTGAGGTTATTGGTGATATCGCTGACTGAATGTGTACAATTAAGCCGTATCGTGCGCAATTTTTCAGAATCGCAAGGTTCTAAGTACAAAACAAGCATATAAGGAAAAGATAGAATGGCTAAGGGGCAATCTTTACAAGATCCGTTCCTGAACGCATTGCGTCGGGAGCGTGTTCCAGTTTCTATTTATTTGGTGAATGGTATTAAGCTGCAAGGTCAGATTGAGTCTTTCGATCAGTTCGTGATCCTGTTGAAAAACACGGTCAGCCAGATGGTCTATAAGCACGCGATTTCTACTGTTGTTCCGTCCCGTCCGGTATCTCATCACAGCAATAACGCTGGCGGCGGCACTGGCAGTAACTACCATCACGGCAGCAACGCGCAGGGTTCTTCAACACCAGCGCAGGACAGCGAAGAAACCGAATAAGGTTTTGGGCTGTTATCCACACGGGGAGCCAGGGATCCTGCGTTCCCCGCTGATCTTTTTAGAGAGGTTTACGCTTGTTTGACCGTTATGACGCCGGTGAGCAGGCGGTGCTGGTACACATCTATTTTTCGCAAGACAAAGATATGGAAGACCTCCAGGAGTTTGAATCTCTGGTCTCTTCCGCCGGTGTCGAAGCAATGCAGGTGATTACCGGTAGCCGTAAAGCGCCGCACCCGAAGTACTTTGTTGGTGAAGGTAAAGCAGTTGAAATTGCGGATGCCGTAAAAGCAACCGGCGCATCCGTTGTGCTATTTGATCATGCGCTGTCTCCGGCTCAGGAACGTAACCTGGAAGCTCTCTGCGAATGCCGTGTAATCGATCGCACGGGGTTGATCTTAGATATTTTTGCTCAGCGTGCGCGTACCCACGAGGGTAAGTTGCAGGTTGAGCTGGCGCAGTTGCGCCATCTGGCGACGCGTCTGGTGCGTGGCTGGACACACCTTGAAAGACAAAAAGGCGGGATTGGTTTGCGCGGCCCGGGTGAAACCCAGCTCGAAACCGACCGCCGTTTGCTGCGTGGGCGTATAACCCAGATCCTTTCACGTCTGGAACGTGTAGAGAAACAGCGCGAACAGGGGCGTCGGGCGCGAACGAAAGCCGATATCCCAACGGTGTCGCTGGTGGGTTATACCAACGCCGGTAAATCCACCCTGTTTAACCAGATAACCGAGGCCCAGGTGTATGCCGCAGACCAGCTGTTTGCGACCCTGGACCCAACCCTGCGCCGTATTGACGTCGCAGACGTGGGTGAAACGGTGCTGGCGGATACCGTAGGGTTTATCCGCCATCTGCCGCACGATCTGGTCGCGGCGTTTAAAGCGACGTTGCAGGAGACGCGTCAGGCGACCCTGCTGCTGCATGTGATTGATGCGGCGGACGTACGCGTGCAGGAGAACATCGACGCGGTGAACGTGGTGCTCGAAGAGATCGACGCCCACGAAATTCCCACCCTGTTGGTGATGAACAAGATCGATATGCTGGACGATTTCGAACCGCGTATTGACCGAGACGAAGAGAACAAACCGATTCGGGTCTGGCTGTCTGCTCAGGCCGGGATTGGTGTGCCACTGCTTTTCCAGGCTTTGACAGAACGTCTTTCCGGTGAGGTAGCTCAGCACACGCTGCGACTGCCGCCACAGGAAGGCAGGCTGCGCAGCCGGTTTTATCAGCTTCAGGCGATAGAAAAAGAGTGGATGGAGGATGACGGCAGCGTGGGGATGCAGGTGCGTATGCCGATCGTTGACTGGCGTCGCCTCTGTAAACAAGAACCTGCGCTGGCGGACTATATCGTCTGATCAGAAAGGGGAAGCCTGAAAAATTCGCCCTTGCATAACAAATATGGAGCATATACATGGCGTGGAATCAGCCCGGTAATAACGGACAAGACCGCGACCCGTGGGGAGGCAGCAATAATCAAGGCGGCAACTCTGGGGGAAATGGCAACAAAGGTGGTCGCGAGCAGGGGCCGCCGGATCTGGATGATATCTTCCGCAAACTGAGCAAAAAGCTTGGTGGCCTTGGCGGAGGAAAAGGTTCTGGCTCGGGTGGCAATTCCACTCAGAGTCCGCGCCCGCCAATGGGTGGCCGCGTGGTGGGCATTGTCGCCGCTGCGGTGGTAATCATCTGGGCAGCCAGCGGGTTCTACACCATTAAAGAAGCAGAACGCGGCGTGGTCACCCGTTTCGGTAAGTTCAGCCATCTGGTTGAACCGGGCCTGAACTGGAAGCCAACCTTCATTGATGACGTGACCGCGGTTAACGTGGAGTCCGTCCGTGAACTGGCCGCCTCTGGCGTGATGTTGACCTCTGACGAGAACGTGGTGCGCGTTGAGATGAACGTACAGTACCGCGTGACCGATCCGGAACGTTATCTGTTTAGCGTGACCAGCGCCGATGACAGCCTGCGTCAGGCAACCGACAGCGCCCTGCGTGGCGTGATCGGCAAATACACCATGGACCGTATCCTGACCGAAGGTCGTACCGTTATTCGTAGCGATACCCAGCGTGAGCTGGAAGAGACCATCCGTCCGTACAACATGGGTATCACCCTGCTGGACGTCAACTTCCAGGCTGCACGTCCGCCGGAAGAGGTGAAAGCGGCGTTTGACGATGCGATTGCCGCGCGTGAAAACGAACAGCAGTACATCCGTGAAGCGGAAGCGTACACCAACGAAGTTCAGCCGCGTGCAAACGGTCAGGCGCAGCGTATTCTGGAAGAAGCGCGTGCGTATAAGACCCAGACCATCCTGGAAGCACAGGGTGAAGTGGCTCGCTTCGCGAAGATCCTGCCGGAATATAAAGCCGCGCCGGAAATTACCCGTGAGCGTCTCTATATCGAGACCATGGAAAAAGTGCTGAGCCATACGCGTAAAGTGCTGGTTAACGACAACAAAGGCGGAAACCTGATGGTCCTGCCGCTGGATCAGATGCTGAAAGGCGGTTCTGCACCGGCAGCAAAAGACAACAGCGGTGCGAACAACCTGCTGCGTCTGCCACCGGCCTCGTCTGGCAGCGCCAGCGCGAACACAACGCCTTCTTCGAACGATGGTGACATTATGGACCAACGCCGTGCTAACGCGCAGCGTAACGACTACCAGCGTCAGGGGGAATAAGGATGCGTAAGTCAGTTATTGCGATCATCATCATCGTACTGGTCGTGCTCTACACCTCCATCTTTGTGGTGAAAGAGGGCGAGCGTGGGATCAAGTTCCAGTTCAGCAGCGTCGTGCGTGATGGCGACAAGCGTCCGGTGATTTATGAGCCGGGTCTGCACTTTAAGATCCCGTTCATTCAGTCAGTGAAAACGCTCGATGCGCGTATCCAGACCATGGATAACCAGGCCGATCGTTTCGTGACTAAAGAGAAGAAAGACCTGATCGTTGATTCCTATATCAAATGGCGCATCAGCGATTTCAGCCGCTACTTCCTGGCAACCGGGGGTGGCGACGTTTCTCAGGCAGAAGTGCTGCTGAAACGTAAGTTCTCTGACCGTCTGCGTTCTGAAATTGGTCGTCTGGATGTGAAAGACATTGTGACCGACTCCCGTGGTCGTCTGACGCTGGAAGTGCGTGATGCGCTGAACTCCGGCTCTGCGGGCACCGAGGATGAAGTTGAAACCCCGGCGGCAGACGATGCGATTGCCAAAGCGGCTGAACGTGTTCAGGCTGAAACCAACGGTAAAGTGCCGGTGATCAACCCGAACAGTATGGCGGCGCTGGGCATCGAAGTGGTTGATGTGCGCATCAAGCAGATCAACCTGCCAGCGGAAGTGTCCGAGGCGATCTACAACCGTATGCGCGCCGAGCGTGAAGCGGTAGCCCGTCGTCACCGTTCACAGGGTCAGGAAGAAGCGGAAAAACTGCGCGCGGCAGCGGACTATGAAGTCACCAAGACGCTGGCGGAATCTGAGCGCCAGGGTCGTATCCTGCGCGGTGAAGGTGATGCCGAAGCGGCTAAACTGTTTGCTGATGCATTCAGCCAGGATCCAGACTTCTACGCCTTCATCCGTAGCCTTCGCGCTTACGAGAATAGCTTCAAGAGCAACCAGGATGTGATGGTGCTCAGCCCGGACAGCGATTTCTTCCGTTATATGAAGACGCCGACCAACGCAACGCGATAAACTCAGGCTCGTTTGAGTATTCAAACCACCGCTCTTCACGGAGCGGTGGTTTTCTTTTATAAGGATGAAAAATGAACTCCACGATCTGGCTCGCACTGGCCCTGGTTTTGGTGCTGGAAGGCCTCGGCCCGATGCTCTATCCGCGCGCATGGCGCCGGATGATCGCGACAATGAGCCAACTCCCGGACAATATTTTGCGTCGTTTTGGCGGTGGTCTTGTGGTTGCCGGTATCGTTATCTACTACATGTTGAGGAAAACGATTGGCTGATCAAAAACTAACCGCAATTGGCATATTTTAGGGTCAAAAAGTGCTGTATATCTGAAAAAGCGATGGTAGAATCCATTTTTAAGCAAACGGTGATTTTGAAAAAATGGGTAACAACGTCGTCGTACTGGGCACCCAATGGGGTGACGAAGGTAAAGGGAAGATTGTTGATCTTCTGACTGAACGGGCTAAATATGTTGTACGCTACCAGGGCGGTCACAACGCAGGCCATACTCTCGTAATCAACGGTGAAAAAACCGTCCTCCATCTTATTCCATCAGGCATTCTTCGCGAAAACGTCACCAGCATCATCGGTAACGGCGTTGTGCTGTCTCCCGCTGCGCTGATGAAAGAGATGAAAGGTCTGGAAGACCGTGGTATCCCTGTTCGTGAGCGTCTGCTGCTCTCCGAAGCCTGCCCGCTGATCCTGGATTATCATGTGGCGCTGGACGTGGCGCGTGAAAAAGCGCGTGGCGCGAAAGCGATCGGCACCACCGGTCGTGGTATCGGCCCGGCTTACGAAGATAAAGTGGCTCGTCGCGGTCTGCGCGTGGGTGACCTCTTCGACAAAGCGACCTTCGCTGAAAAACTGAAAGAAGTGATGGAATATCACAACTTCCAGCTGGTGAACTTCTACAAAGCCGAAGCCGTTGACTACCAGAAAGTGCTGGATGACGTCATGGCGATTGCTGACATTCTGACCGGTATGGTTGTTGATGTGTCCGATCTGCTGGACCAGGCGCGCAAGCGTGGCGATTTCGTCATGTTTGAAGGTGCGCAGGGTACGCTGCTGGACATCGACCACGGTACCTATCCGTACGTAACGTCCTCTAACACCACCGCGGGTGGCGTGGCAACCGGCTCCGGTCTGGGCCCGCGTTATGTCGATTACGTTCTGGGCATCATTAAAGCGTACTCCACTCGCGTGGGTGCAGGTCCATTCCCGACCGAACTGTTTGATGAGACCGGCGAGTTCCTCTGCAAGCAGGGTAACGAGTTTGGCGCGACCACCGGTCGTCGTCGTCGTACCGGCTGGCTGGACGCCGTTGCCGTACGTCGCGCAGTGCAGATCAACTCCCTGTCTGGCTTCTGCCTGACCAAGCTGGACGTACTGGACGGCCTGAAAGAAGTAAAAATCTGCGTAGGCTACCGTATGCCTGATGGCCGCGAAGTGACCACCACTCCGCTGGCTGCTGACGACTGGGAAGGCATTGAGCCAATCTACGAAACTATGCCGGGCTGGTCTGAGACCACATTTGGTGTGAAAGAGCGTAGTGGCCTGCCAAAAGCCGCGCTGGACTACATCAAGCGCATTGAAGAACTGACCGAAGTGCCGATCGATATTATTTCTACCGGCCCGGATCGTACTGAAACGATGATCCTGCGCGACCCGTTCGACGCATAATCTTCGTGACTGCTGGCCTGCGGGGAAACCCGTAGGCCGGATAAGCGCAGCGCCATCCGGCGACCGCTCCTGGATCTCCGCTTTTTCGCCCCGTCTGTCAAATAAATTAGCCGCTAACTATCTGGCTGGTTTATCATCATTAATGAATATCTCTGCGGTTTGACCGCGTTTTCCCTTTTTCCTGAGGTTGATGTGCAGTTAACAAGTTTCACCGATTACGGCTTACGCGCGCTGATTTACATGGCGTCGTTACCCGATGGGAAGATGACCAGCATCTCTGAAGTCACAGAGGTGTACGGTGTGTCCCGTAATCATATGGTCAAAATAATCAATCAACTTAGTCGTGCCGGATACGTTGCTGCCGTCCGCGGGAAGAATGGAGGGATCCGTCTCGGTAAACCGGCGCAGAGTATCCGTATTGGCGATGTGGTACGTGAACTGGAGCCGCTCTCTCTGGTGAACTGTAGCAGCGCGTTCTGCCACATTACGCCCGCTTGCCGCCTGAAACAGGCGCTTTCAAAGGCCGTGCAAAGTTTTCTCAAGGAACTGGATAACTACACGCTGGCCGATTTGGTTGAAGAGAATCAACCGCTTTATAAATTATTGCTGGTGGAATGAAGAAAATTTCCACCGGAGCTGACAACGGAGGAACCGACATGTCACAAGATCCTTTCCAGGAACGCGAAGCCGAAAAATACGCGAATCCTATCCCCAGCCGCGAGTTCATCATTGAACACTTAACAAAACGCGAAAAACCCGCCAATCGTGAAGAACTTGCCGTTGAACTGAACATTGAAGGTGAAGAGCAAATTGAAGCCCTTCGCCGCCGCCTGCGCGCCATGGAACGTGACGGGCAACTGGTCTTTACTCGTCGCCAGTGCTACGCGCTGCCAGAACGCCTCGACCTGCTGAAAGGCACCGTTATTGGTCACCGCGATGGCTTCGGCTTCCTGCGCGTGGAAGGCCGTAAAGATGACCTGTACCTCTCATCCGAACAGATGAAGATGTGTATTCACGGCGACCAGATCCTGGCGCAGCCGCTGGGTGCAGATCGTAAAGGCCGCCGCGAAGCGCGCGTGGTCCGCGTGCTGGTGCCGAAAACCAGCCAGATCGTTGGCCGTTACTTTACCGATGCGGGCGTAGGCTTTGTGGTGCCGGATGACAGCCGTCTGAGCTTCGACATTCTCATCCCGCCTGAAGAGGTGATGGGCGCACGCATGGGCTTTGTGGTGGTGGTGGAACTCACCCAGCGCCCAACTCGTCGCACCAAAGCGGTGGGTAAAATCGTCGAAGTGCTGGGCGATAACATGGGCACCGGCATGGCCGTCGATATGGCGCTGCGTACCCATGAAATTCCGTATGTCTGGCCGAAAGCGGTTGAAGATCAGATTGAAAACCTGCGTGAAGAAGTGCCGGAAGAGTCCAAAGCAGGCCGCGTGGATCTGCGCGATCTGCCGCTGGTCACCATTGATGGTGAAGACGCCCGTGACTTCGATGATGCCGTATATTGCGAGAAAAAACGCGGTGGCGGCTGGCGTCTGTGGGTGGCTATCGCGGATGTGAGCTATTACGTGCGTCCGCACACGCCGCTGGATAACGAAGCGCGCAGCCGCGGTACGTCGGTCTACTTCCCGTCGCAGGTTGTACCGATGCTGCCAGAAGTGCTCTCCAACGGCCTGTGTTCCCTCAACCCGCAGGTGGACCGCCTGTGTATGGTCTGCGAAATGACCATCTCCAGCAAGGGACGTCTGACGGGCTATAAGTTCTACGAAGCGGTGATGAGTTCTCATGCGCGCCTGACCTATACCAAGGTCTGGCATATGTTGCAGGGCGATCAGGATCTTCGCGAACAGTACGCGCCGCTGGTCAAACACATCGAAGAGCTGCACAACCTCTACAAAACGCTGGATCAGGCGCGCGAAGAGCGCGGTGGGATCTCGTTTGAGAGTGAAGAGGCGAAGTTTATCTTTAACGCTGAGCGACGTATCGAGCGTATCGAACAGACTCAGCGTAACGATGCGCACAAGCTGATTGAAGAGTGTATGATCCTGGCGAACATCTCGGCGGCACGTTTCGTTGAGAAAGCCAAAGAGCCTGCGTTGTTCCGTATTCACGACAAGCCAACCACGGAAGCCGTAACCTCGTTCCGCTCCGTGCTGGCTGAACTCGGTCTGGAGCTGCCTGGCGGTAATAAGCCTGAGCCACGCGATTACGCCGAGCTGCTGGAATCCATCAGCGATCGTCCTGACGCGGAAATGCTGCAAACCATGCTGCTGCGCTCCATGAAGCAGGCGATTTACGATCCTGAAAACCGGGGCCACTTTGGTCTGGCGTTACAGTCGTACGCGCACTTTACCTCGCCGATCCGCCGTTATCCGGATCTGTCCCTGCACCGTGCGATCAAGTATCTGCTGGCGCACGAGCAGGGTCATAAAGGCAACACGACCGAAACCGGAGGGTATCACTACTCCATGGAAGAGATGCTGCAACTGGGCCAGCATTGTTCCATGACCGAGCGTCGTGCGGATGAAGCGACGCGCGACGTGGCGGACTGGCTGAAGTGTGACTTTATGCTGGATCAGGTGGGTAACGTCTTTAAAGGCGTGATTGCCAGCGTCACCGGCTTTGGCTTCTTCGTGCGTCTGGATGAGCTGTTTATCGACGGTCTGGTGCACGTTTCCAGCCTCGATAACGATTACTACCGCTTCGACCAGGTCGGACAACGTCTGATCGGCGAATCCGGCGGCCAGACCTACCGTCTGGGCGATCGGGTGGAAGTGAAGGTTGAAGCCGTGAATATGGACGACCGTAAAATCGACTTCAGCCTCATCTCCAGCGAACGTGCTCCGCGTAACGTCGGCAAAACCGAGCGTGAGAAAGCGAAAAAAGGCGGCAACGGTAAAGCGGGCGGCAAGCGACGTCAGGCAGGTAAAAGAGTAAACTTTGAGCCAGACAGCGCTTTCCGTGGTGAGAAGAAACAGAAGCCCAAGGCGGCGAAAAAAGACGCTCGTAAAGCGAAAAAACCGTCGACCAAGACCCAAAAAATAGCGGCCGCGACCAAAGCGAAGCGCGCGGCGAAGAAACAGCAGGCGGAGTAATTTCCCCTCACCCTGACCCTCTCCCTGACAGGGAGAGGGAAAATATTTATTACGAGAACCATCAATGAGTGAAATGATTTACGGCATCCACGCGGTGCAGGCCCTGCTGGAGCGCGCGCCGGAGCGTTTTCAGGAAGTTTTTATTCTGAAAGGGCGTGAAGACAAACGTCTGATGCCGCTGATCCACGCGCTGGAAGCGCAGGGCGTAGTGATCCAGCTGGCGAACCGCCAGTATCTGGATGAAAAAAGCGAAGGTGCTGTACACCAGGGCATTATCGCGCGCGTGAAGCCAGGCCGTCAGTATCAGGAGAACGATCTGCCGGATCTGATCGCCGGGCTGGAGAACCCGTTCTTCCTGATCCTCGATGGCGTAACCGACCCACATAACCTGGGCGCGTGCCTGCGTAGCGCCGATGCAGCAGGCGTGCATGCGGTGATTGTGCCAAAAGATCGCTCCGCGCAGCTTAACGCTACCGCTAAAAAAGTCGCCTGCGGCGCGGCGGAAAACGTCCCGTTAATCCGCGTGACTAACCTGGCGCGCACCATGCGTCTGTTGCAGGAAGAAAATATCTGGATCGTAGGAACAGCCGGTGAAGCGGATCACACCCTGTACCAGAGCAAAATGACCGGCCGTATGGCGCTGGTGATGGGAGCGGAAGGCGAAGGTATGCGTCGTCTGACGCGCGAGCACTGCGATGAGCTGATCAGCATCCCAATGGCGGGCAGCGTATCGTCCCTGAACGTTTCTGTTGCGACGGGTATCTGCCTGTTTGAAGCGGTGCGTCAGCGCGGGTAGCCTGTTGTGCCGGGTGGCGGCTTCGCCTTACCCGGCCTACAAAAGCATGGTACCGTAGGCCCGGTAAGCGTAGCGCCACCGGGCAACAATCTCACTCCTCTAACGACCGTAAATGGTCATCCTTTCTCAGCGTCATCAGCGCGAAAATACTCACCACCGCCGTTGCCATCACGTAGTACGCCGGAATATCCAGATTGCCCGTCTCTTTAATCAGCCCGGTAATGATCAGCCCCGCACAGCCCGAGAAGATCGCATTCGACAGAGAATAGGCCAGCCCCAGCCCGGTATAACGCACGCGCGTCGGGAACATCTCAGACAGCATTGCCGGCCCCGGCCCTGCCAGCATCCCAACCAGACCCCCCGCAATCAGCACCACAATCGCTTTGACTGCCAGCGTACTGGATTCCGCCTGCAAAATTTTCAGCAGCGGCAGGGCGAGGATCAGCAGGAGCACGATGGCGATAATCATCACCGTGCGCCGCCCGATCCTGTCGCTCAGCATGCCCGACGGAATGATCGTGAGCGCAAACCCAATGTTAGAAATCACCGCAATCAGTAACGCCTGGTTAAAACCGGTGTGCAGCGCAGATTGCAGATAGGTCGGCATAATCACCAGATAGGTATAACCCGCCGCAGACCAGACCATCACGCGGCCAATGCCCATCAGGATGGTTTTGAACGTGGCGGCGGTGCTGGCCTGAGTAACAACCGGTTTTTCCCGTTGCTGCACAAAGCTCGGCGTCTCTTCCATGCTCACCCGCAGCCATAGCGCGACCGCACCCATCGGCAGCGCCAGGAAGAACGGAATGCGCCAGCCCCAGTCGTGCAAGGCTTCAGGGGAGAGCAGGGCAGAGAGCAACGCGACAATGCCTGCGCCCGCTAACAGCCCGAGCGCCACGGTAAAGGACTGCCATGCCCCGTAAAGACCGCGCTTGCCGCGCGGGGCGAACTCCGTCATCAATGAGACCGCACCGCCATACTCACCGCCCGCGAACAGTCCTTGCAGAATACGCAGGAGCGTAACGATCAGCGGCGCGGCAATCCCGATACTGGCGTAGACCGGCACAATACCGATGGCAGCGGTGGCGAGCGTCATCAATACCAGCACTATAATCAGCGTCGGTTTGCGGCCAATCCTGTCGCCAATGCGGCCAAAGACCACTGCACCCAGCGGACGGAAGAAGAAAGCGATGGCGAACGAGGCCCAGGTGAGGATCAGGCTGGTGAGCTCCGCTTCCCCCTCAAGCTGGAAGAAGTTTCTGGCAATCACCGTTGCCAGAAAACCGTAGACCGCAAATTCATACCACTCGATGAAATTACCGATGGAGCCTGCAATTAATGCACGCTTGTGCGCATCCTGTTGCATAACGATCCTCACATAAACGGGGTAAGAATAAATTATTCAGCATTGGTGAAGTAATGAAATAGTTTATTCTTATGTTCTGTGAGCTATTTCACGAATGATATCAACACGATCGTCATCGTGTGACCCCCCTCCCATGCAGCGTGCATGCCCTCTGTCCATACTTACCTTTATTGCCAATGAAAGGAGGGAGACAGCATGCACTGGCAGACACATACCGTTTTTAATCAACCTGCACCGCTATCGAACAGCAACCTTTTTCTCTCTGATTGCGCCCTGCGCGATGCGGTAGCGCGCGAAGGGGCTGAGTGGGATGTGGATCTTCTTGCCAGCATCGGACAGCAGTTGGGTACGGCGGAGTCGCTGGAGCTGGGCAGGCTGGCGAACGTTAATCCGCCGGAGCTGCTGCGTTATGACGCCACGGGAGCGAGGCTGGATGACGTCCGCTTTCATCCGGCATGGCATCTTCTGATGCAGGGGCTTTGCGCCAACCGGGTGCACAACCTGGCGTGGGAGGAGGAGGCGCGGAAAGGATCGTTCGTCGCCCGGGCCGCGCGTTTTGTGCTGCATGCTCAGGTGGAGGCGGGAACGCTATGCCCGGTGACCATGACCTTCGCCGCCACGCCGCTGTTGCTACAGTCGCTGCCCAAACCGTTTGACAACTGGTTAACGCCGCTGATGAGCGATCGCTACGATCCCCATCTCGCGCCGGGGGCGCAAAAGCGCGGCCTGCTGATCGGTATGGGGATGACGGAAAAGCAGGGCGGTTCGGACGTACTCAGTAATACCACCAAAGCAGAGAAATGCAGTGATGGCAGTTACCGGCTGGTGGGGCACAAATGGTTTTTCTCCGTGCCGCAGAGCGATGCGCATCTGGTGCTGGCGCAGGCGAAGGGCGGGCTTTCCTGCTTTTTTGTTCCGCGTTTTTTACCCGACGGGCAACGTAATGCCGTGCGCCTTGAGCGTCTGAAGGACAAGCTCGGTAACCGTTCAAATGCCAGCAGTGAGGCTGAGTTCCTTGATGCTTACGGCTGGCTGCTGGGCGAAGAGGGTGAAGGTGTCCGGCAAATTCTGAAGATGGGCGGGCTGACGCGCTTTGACTGTGCGCTTGGCAGCCACGGATTGATGCGCCGTGCGCTCTCGGTGGCGCTTTATCATGCCCATCAGCGGCAGACCTTCGGCAAAAATCTGATCGACCAGCCGCTAATGCGCGACGTGCTAAGCCGTATGGCGCTGGTGCTGGAGGGACACACGGCACTGCTGTTCCGACTCGCCCGGGCGTGGGACAACCGCACCGACCCGCAGGAGGCCGCATGGGCGCGGCTTTTCACTCCGGCGGCAAAATACAGCGTCTGCAAAGCGGGCATACCGTTTGTGGCAGAGGCAATGGAGGTGCTGGGCGGTGCAGGCTATTGCGAAGAGAGTGAACTTCCGCGGTTGTACCGTGAAATGCCCGTCAACAGCATCTGGGAAGGCTCTGGCAATATTATGTGCCTGGATGTACTGCGCGTGCTGGCGAAGCAGTCGGGTATTCTCGACCTGCTCGCCGATGATTTCGCGCAGGTCAAAGGCCAGGACAGGCATTTCGATCGCAGCTGGCGGCAGCTACAGCAGAAGCTGCGTAAACCGCAGGAAGCGCAGGGCAGGGAGATCGCGCGGCAGCTCTTTTTACTCGGGGCCGGAAGTCAGATGCTGCGGCACGCATCGCCGCCCGTGGCGCAGGCGTGGTGCCGCATGATGCTGGATACCCGAGGCGGCACGCTGATGAGCGAACAAGTGCAAACCGACCTGCTGCTGCGTGCCACGGGCCGGGTCGGTTAAGCTTTCAGCTGGAACAGGCTCACCAGCCGGGTGAGATGTGAACCCTTCTCGCGCAGCGTCTGTGCCGTCTGCTCGCTGCGTGAGATGCGATCGGCATTGATGTGCGATGCCTCACCGATGTGCGTCATCGCCAGATTCACCTGACCAATCCCCGCAGACTGCTCGCGGGAGGCGTGGTTGATCTCGGTGACAAGCTGGCTGATGTTATCGATATGAACAATGATGGCATCCATCGCCAGACGCGTCTGCTCAGACAGCGCATGGCCTTCGCTCACCTTGTTCAGCGTGTCGCCAATCAACTGTTCAATCTCTTTTACCGCATTGGCGCTGCGTGCGGCCAGGGCGCGCACCTCTTGCGCCACCACTGCGAAACCTTTCCCGTGCTCGCCCGCCCGCGCCGCTTCAACCGCCGCATTGAGCGCCAGGATATTGGTCTGGAAAGCGATGGACTCAATCACGCGGGTGATGTCTTCAATGCGTTTCGATGCATCACGAATATCATCCATGGTGGAGACTGCGTGGGTCACCGTCTCTCCACCCTGATGCACCGCGCGCGAGGTTTCACCCACCAGCTGCTGCGTTTGCTCCATGTTGGCGGCATTTTGCTGCACGGTGGCGGCTAATTGCTCCATGCTGGCGGAGGTCTCCTCAACGCTGCTGGCCTGCTTGTTGATCTGTTCAGAGATCTCGCCGGTATCTGAAGCCAGCGCGTTAGTCCCCAGATGGATTTCGCTTGCGGCCTCGCGGACCTGCAACACAATTTTTTGCAGGCCGCCCCCGATCCCGTTGATGGCATCAATCAGCTGGCCGACCTCATCCTGGCGGGTTACCGGCAGGCTGGCGCGCAGATCGCCTGCGGCATACTGCCGTGCAAGCGCGATCACTGCGCGCAGTGGGCGGGTTAGCATCCGGCGAATGAGGATAACGAACAGGCCCGCGAAGAGCGCGGATAGCACCACGCCCGCGATCAGGAAGCGATCGCGCAGCGTGGTGACGCTTGAAAGCAGTACGGCTTTATCCACTTCACCCACGATGGTCCAGTTCCAGCCCGGCAGCGGCGTGTAGGCAACTTTGAGCGTACGGCCATCTGCGCTCACGCGCTCCAGCGTGCCGGCTTTATCACTCAGAAGCTGCTGCTGTGTCGCCGTGTCCCAGTTGGGCAGTTTGCCCTCATCGCTGGCATGGAACAGATACTGTCCGCGCGTTTTGCCGCTGCTGCGATCCAGTACAAAGAAGTGGCCGCTCTCGCCCAGACGACGGTTAAGGATTTTCTCGCGCATGACGTTCCACGAATGGGTGATGTCCACGCCGACAAAGATAATCCCGATAACCTGGCCTTCCGCATTTTTAACAGGCTGGTACTGCGTGATATAGCGCTTGCCGAACAGCAGCGCGAGGCCACGATAGACCTCCCCTTTGGTGACAGCCGCAAATGCCGGGCTGGTGGTATCAAGAACGGTTCCGATGGCGCGGTCGCCATTCTCTTTGCGCAGCGACGTGGCCACGCGGATAAAATCGTTACCGCTGCGGACAAACAGCGTCGAGATGGCGCCCGTTCGGCTCAGGAAGTCATCAGAAAGCGTATTGTTTTCATGCAACTCCGTTTCGCCGCCTTTCAGCAGAGGAACGGTAAGCCCGTTTATGGTCCGGCTCTGGCTGCTGTCGCTGTTCAGCGGCTGTGGCAAAAAGGTGGTGAACAGACGGGTATAGCTTTCAACCTCTTCGCTCAGGCTGGTGTTGAACATCTCTACCATATCCACCATGCCGGTGGACTGGTTATGCAGGTCTTCAACCGCAAGATCTTCAAGCTGCTGGCTGGCGTTGTGGCTCAACAGAAAAGTGAACAGCAAAAAAAGCGTGGCGACACTTGCACCTGTTAGCAGCGATAGCTTCGTGCCCAGACCTGCCCGGCGGAAAAAGGTGATCATAAATTGCTCATTATTGAAAAGTGATGGCTGTTCAACGGCAGAGCGAAGAGAACGTTTATCTGTTTAATGTAACTGAATGTTACCTATTTGTTTTTATTAAGTTTCGGGAGGGATAAAAAATTTGCAAAAGTGAAAAGCCACTAAAATTAAGTGGCTTTTATCGGAAGGGATTATGCATAAAGAATGGCCTGCACGCGCCAGTGATTAACATGGTTATCTTCCTGCATCTGGACGATGCGATACCAGGATGCGCCCTGTTCATCGGCCTTCAGGGCGACGACACGTTCAACGTCTTGCGGACTTCCCGTGATATTATTGACGGAGATCTGACCAATCTCGTTCAGGCCCGTGACGCAATCCGCGCTGGCAAATTCGGCCGACTGCGCCGTGGTGCTCAGCAGGCCCGCTGAAAGCAATAGCGTCGTTAAAGCAAGGGTTCGTTTCATCGTCAGCTCCTTTTCACGTGTCTCCGGTATCCGCCGGGCAATCCTTCGCGAATAAACTCATTTCCATTGTTGCTGGCATGGAGTTTATTGTGGACAGGAAAATGTCTACGGACGCAAAGCAGTGTAAAAGTCGTTCAAATGATGATGCTTACTTACGGTACAAAATTCCCTGGGCGTACCACTGTCCCGTAATAATGGTTTCATCAATCATCGTGATGACGTAATAATCTGCTTTTGCGGCAATTGCCTGTGCTTCAATTGCGTCTTCTGCATCATCCGGGGAACCACGAACCATCGCGGATACGGTACCCAGGCGTTGTAATCCTTCCGTCTGATTACGACGAATTTCCTGAGGATGATCGGTAACCGGCGGCGCCGGTTCTGGCGTACCCTGCAATATGGAACATCCGCTGAGCAGTGAGACCAGCAATAAAGCCGTAAGCCTGCGCATAAACCTGTCTCTTTTCCTGATAGCCATAGTGTAGTTGTCTGCGAATTTAGTTTTGGGGGAATGTTCCCGAAGTGTTATCTGGGACGTAGATTTCGAATGAAAATATCGTGAAACCGTAATCCAGCTCTCAACATTATGAATCATTCATCAGCACAGGATCGACAATGATTGAAATTGAAACTCGCCAGCTGAGTGGGCATGAAATCATCCATGCTTTTTCGGCTGGTAAAGGTGAACAGCCGCTGCCGACGGTAGTTTTCTATCATGGCTTTCTCTCCTCGAAGCTGGTCTACAGCTATTTTGCCGTCGCGCTGGCGCAGGCCGGTTTCCGGGTGGTCATGCCTGATGCGCCGAATCATGGGGCACGCTTTACGGGCGATGAGCAGGCGCGGCTGGGGCTGTTCTGGCAAACGCTGCACGGCAATCTGACCGAGTTCGCCGGGCTGCGTGACGCGCTCTTGCAGGCCGGGCTGGTGGAGGGGAAACGGCTGGCGGTCGCAGGCGCATCAATGGGCGGAATGACGGCGCTGGGGATCATGGTCAGGCATCCGGAGGTGACGTCCGTGGCTTGCCTGATGGGATCGGGCTACTTTACGTCACTGGCAAAGACGCTGTTCCCGCCGCAGGCCCCTCAGGAGATTGAGGCCCTGTTGTCTGAATGGGACGTCAGCCATGCGCTTTCGCAGCTGGCCGATCGTCCGCTGCTTCTGTGGCATGGGGACGCCGATGACGTCGTACCGCCCGGTGAAACGTTCCGCCTGCAACAGGCGCTACAGCGTGAAGGGCTGGACAGCAATCTGACCTGCCTGTGGGGAGCAGGTGTCCGGCACCGTATTACCCCGGCCGCGCTGGAGTCAACCGTGGAATTCTTCCGTCAGCACCTTTAAACGCGCAGCACTGTGACACCCTGATCCTCCAGCTTGCTGAGGATCTCGGGGTTGGCGTTTTTGCCGGTGATCACCATGCTGATTTGCTCGGCGCGGCTGAAAAGCATGCCGGCGCGTTCACCGACCTTGCTGCTGTCGACCAGCACCACCAGTTTGCCCACTACGTTAAGCATGTTCTGTTCTGCCATTGCGGTGAGCATATCGGTTTTATACAGGCCATCCGCCGTCAGACCTTTGCCGCTGGTAAACATCCAGTGCCCGGCGTAGAGGCTGTTTTCACTGTCCTGCGGGCTAAGGGTGATGGACTGGCTCTTGTTATACTGGCCGCCCATGATCACCACGCTTTCATGTTCCTGGTCAATGAGATAGTTGGCCAGCGGCAAATAGTTGGTGATGATTTGCACCGGCTTGCCGCACATCTCACGGCCCAGCAGAAACGCCGTCGAACCGCAGTTGATCACCACGCTTTCTCCAGGATTTACCAGCTGTGATGCCGCTCTGGCAATCCGCACCTTTTCATCGTGATTCTGCGCCTGGTGGATGTTCATCGGCGTCCAGCGTGGACGCTGCTGGCTGATGGCCTCTGCACCGTTGCGGACTTTTTTCAGCTTGCCGCTCTCATCCAGCTTGTTAATGTCCCGCCGCGCGGTAGCGGGGGAGATCCCTAAACGTTCGATCACTTTCTCGACGGTGATAAACCCTGTTTGCGCCAGGAGTTCCAGTAAAATTTGATGCCGTTGCGCTTCCGTCATGAGCTATTCCGATAAGAATTGATTTGAAAAGATGATATTTGAAATAGCGTGAAATTACTAAGATAAATATGACATCGCCAGACGCAAGGTCTGGCGATTGGGCCTCAGAATCAGAGGAAGGATTTGAACGGCAGATCGGGTTCAATCGTAAAGCAATCATCGAAACCACGCGGGTAGTGGTACTCAAGATTGTCTTTATCCAGCGGCCAGGTGAACTTGCCGCCAACCTGCCAGATGAACGGCTTGAAGCCATACTTGAGGCGGTCTTTTTTCATCTCCCACAGGACGCGGATCTCTTGCGGATCGGCCTGGAAGTTTGACCAGATATCGTGGTGGAACGGGATCACCACTTTGGTGTTCAGCGCTTCGGCCATACGCAGCATGTCTGCGCTGGTCATTTTGTCGGTGATCCCGCGCGGGTTTTCACCGTAAGAGCCAAGCGCCACGTCAATCTGATGCTCGTTACCGTGCTTCGCGTAATAGTTGGAGTAGTGGGAGTCACCGCTGTGATACAGGGAACCGCCGGGCGTTTTGAACAGGTAGTTCACCGCGCGCTCATCCATCCCGTCTGGCAGTACGCCTGCGGCTTTCTGATCGGCAGGCAGGGTGATCAGCGCGGTGCGGTCAAAGGCATCCAGCGCGTGAATCTCAATGTCTTTGATTTTCACCACGTCGCCCGGCTTCATCACGATGCAGCGCTCTTTTGGCACGCCCCAGCCAATCCACAAATCCACGCAGGTCTGCGGCCCGATAAACGGTACGTCGTCCGCGCAGTTTTGCATTACCGCTGCCGCCACGTTCACGTCGATATGATCGTTGTGATCGTGGGTAGAGAGAACGGCATCGATCTGGCGAATGGCAAAAGGATCAAGCACAAAAGGCGTGGTGCGCAGGTTCGGCTGGAGCTTTTCAGCGCCGGCCATACGCTGCATCTGGTGGCCTTTTTTCATCAGTGGATTGCCGTGGCTCTGTTTGCCGGTGCCGCACCAGAAATCGACACAAATGTTGGCGCCGCCTTCTGATTTCAGCCAGATCCCGGTGCAGCCCAGCCACCACATCGCAAATGTGCCAGGAGCAACCTGTTCCTGCTCGATCTCTTCGTTCAGCCAGCTACCCCACTCCGGAAAGGTACTCAGAATCCATGATTCACGGGTGATGGTTTTCACTTTACTCATCGTTTGACTCCTGGTTTTAATCAAAAGTAATCATACTGTGACTTGTTGTGATTAATGCTGGCACTGTTTGAATCGATTTGCAATGGCTGTTTTGCGGAAAATTCCCCTCGCCACATCACAGAAAAAACATCATGACGTTGTTAAGATAACCGCTACAAATAATTAATATATTGAAATTTAAGAATTTATTTATTGGTTTATATCGGTAGTGAAAATCATTACTAACACCATGGAAATAAATTGCGTGATCCGTCACAAATAATCAAATGCAATCTTGTGATGATTATTTGTGATTAATAGAGTGATGACACCAACCACACAGGGATTGCCCCTCGTGTTCTCATTTTCTGGAGAGAGTTATGGAGATCCTCTACAACGTCTTTACCGTTTTCTTTAATCAGGTAATGACCAACGCCCCGCTGTTGCTGGGTATCGTGACGTGTCTGGGGTACATCCTGCTGCGCAAAAGCGTCAGCGTGATTATCAAAGGCACCATCAAAACCATCATTGGTTTTATGCTGTTGCAGGCGGGGTCTGGCATTCTGACCAGCACGTTTAAGCCGGTTGTTGCCAAAATGTCAGAGGTGTACGGCATTAACGGCGCCATCTCTGACACTTACGCGTCCATGATGGCCACCATCGATCGCATGGGAGATGCGTACAGCTGGGTTGGGTATGCGGTACTGCTCGCGCTGGCGCTGAACATCATTTACGTGCTCCTGCGCCGTATCACCGGTATTCGCACCATCATGCTCACCGGGCACATCATGTTCCAGCAGGCGGGGCTGATTGCCGTTTCTCTCTATATCTTCGGCTACCCGATGTGGACCACGGTCATCTGCACGGCAGTGCTGGTCTCGCTTTACTGGGGCATCACCTCCAACATGATGTATAAGCCAACGCAGGACGTTACGGACGGCTGTGGCTTCTCCATCGGTCACCAGCAGCAGTTTGCCTCCTGGATCGCTTACAAAGTTGCGCCGTACCTGGGCAAAAAAGAGGAGAGTGTTGAAGACCTCAAATTGCCTGGCTGGTTGAATATTTTCCACGACAACATCGTCTCCACGGCAATTGTGATGACCATCTTCTTTGGTGCCATCCTGCTCTCCTTTGGCATTGACGTGGTGCAGGCGATGGCGGGTAAAACCCACTGGACGATCTATATCCTGCAAACCGGTTTCTCCTTCGCGGTGGCCATTTTCATCATCACCCAGGGCGTGCGTATGTTTGTCGCCGAACTGTCGGAAGCGTTTAACGGCATCTCCCAGCGCCTGATCCCTGGCGCGGTGCTGGCGATTGACTGTGCGGCTATCTATAGCTTTGCGCCAAACGCCGTGGTCTGGGGCTTTATGTGGGGCACCATCGGCCAGCTGATTGCGGTGGGCATCCTGGTGGGCTGTGGCTCCTCAATCCTGATTATTCCTGGCTTTATCCCGATGTTCTTCTCCAACGCCACCATCGGCGTGTTTGCTAACCACTTCGGCGGATGGCGCGCAGCGCTCAAGATCTGCCTGGTGATGGGCATGGTTGAAATCTTCGGATGCGTGTGGGCGGTCAAGCTCACCGGCATGAGCGCCTGGATGGGCATGGCGGACTGGTCAATTCTGGCGCCGCCGATGATGCAGGGCTTTGCCTCCGTCGGGCTGGTCTTTATGGCCGTCATCATCCTGATTGCACTGACTTATATGTTCTTCGCTGGCCGTTCGCTGCGAGCTGAAGAAGATGCGGAAAAACAAACAGCAGAAGTTTCTGCTCACTAAGGAGTTTCGATTATGACCGTACGTATCCTGGCTGTGTGTGGCAATGGGCAAGGAAGCTCCATGATCATGAAAATGAAAGTGGATCAGTTTTTAACCCAGTCAAACATTGACCACACGGTGAACAGCTGCGCAGTGGGTGAATACAAAAGTGAACTGAACGGCGCGGACATCATCATCGCCTCAACGCACATTGCCGGCGAGATTAGCGTGTCGGGCAACAAATATGTGGTAGGCGTACGCAACATGCTGTCGCCTGCGGATTTCGGGCCAAAGCTGCTGGAAGTGATCAAAGAACACTTCCCACAAGACGTGAAGTAAGGATGCCACATGAAACTACGTGATTCGCTGGCAGAGAATAACTCCATCCTTTTACAGGCCGAAGCCAGCACCTGGCAGGAAGCGGTGAAGCTGGGCGTGGACCTGCTGGTTAAGGCTGACGTTGTCGAGCCGCGTTATTACCAGGCCATTCTGGATGGCGTGGCGCAGTTTGGACCCTATTTTGTGATTGCCCCGGGGCTGGCAATGCCGCATGGCCGTCCCGAAGAGGGCGTCAAGAAAACCGGTTTTGCGCTGGTGACGTTGAAAAAACCACTGGTGTTCAACCACGAAGATAACGACCCGGTCGACATTCTGATCACCATGGCGGCTGTCGATGCCAACACCCACCAGGAGGTGGGGATCATGCAGATCGTCAATCTGTTTGATGATGAAGCTAATTTTGACCGTTTACGCGCCTGTCGTACCGCGCAGGACGTGCTGGATTTAATTGATAACGCCACTGCGGCGGCCGTTTAAGAGGAATTGAAAATGTCATTACCAATGTTGCAGGTCGCGCTGGATAACCAGACTCTGTCTCACGCTTACGAAACCACCCGTCTGATTGCGGAAGAAGTGGACATCATCGAAGTCGGCACCATTCTGTGCGTGGGCGAAGGCGTTCGTGCGGTTAGTGACCTGAAGGCGCTCTATCCGCATAAAATCGTGCTGGCGGATGCCAAAATCGCCGACGCGGGCAAAATCCTCTCTCGCATGTGCTTTGAAGCCAACGCCGACTGGGTCACCGTGATCTGCTGTGCGGATATCAACACCGCGAAAGGCGCGCTGGACGTGGCGAAAGAGTTCAACGGCGACGTGCAGATTGAACTGACTGGTTTCTGGACCTGGGAGCAGGCGCAGGAGTGGCGCGAAGCGGGTATCCAGCAGGTGGTTTATCACCGTAGCCGTGATGCGCAGGCCGCAGGCGTGGCGTGGGGCGAAGCCGATATCAGCGCGATCAAACGTCTGGCCGATATGGGCTTCAAAGTGACCGTCACCGGTGGCCTGGCGCTGGAGGATCTGCCGCTGTTCCAGGGTATCCCGATTCACGTCTTTATTGCCGGTCGTAGCATTCGTGATGCTGCGTCTCCGGTGGAAGCGGCGCGTCAGTTCAAACGCTCAATCGCTCAGCTTTGGGGTTAAGGAGCGGGTATGTTGTCAAAACAGGTCCCGCTTGGCATCTATGAAAAGGCACTCCCTGCGGGGGAGTGCTGGCTGGAGCGGTTGCAGCTGGCGAAGCAGCTGGGTTTCGATTTTGTCGAAATGTCGGTGGATGAGACGGACGAGCGTCTTTCTCGCCTGGACTGGCGTCGCGACCAGCGTCTGGCGCTGGTGAGCGCCATTGCCGAAACCGGCGTGCGCGTGCCATCCATGTGCCTGAGCGCTCATCGTCGTTTTCCGCTTGGCAGCGAAGATGATGCTGTACGCGCCGAAGGGCTGGAGATCATGCGTAAAGCCATTCGCTTTGCACAGGATGTCGGCATCCGCGTGATCCAACTGGCGGGTTACGATGTTTACTATCAGGAAGCCAACGATGAAACGCGCCGTCGTTTCCGGGAGGGCCTGAAAGAGAGCGTTGAGATGGCAAGCCGTGCGCAGGTGACGCTGGCGATGGAGATCATGGATTATCCGTTGATGAACTCCATCAGCAAGGCGCTGGGCTATGCGCACTATCTGAACAACCCATGGTTCCAGCTTTATCCGGATATCGGAAACCTGTCGGCATGGGATAACGACGTACAGATGGAGCTTCAGGCGGGCATCGGGCATATCGTGGCGGTGCACGTTAAAGATACCCGTCCTGGCGTGTTTAAAAACGTACCGTTCGGCACCGGGGTGGTGGATTTCGAACGGTGCTTCCAGACGCTCAAACAGACAGGTTATTGCGGGCCTTACCTGATTGAGATGTGGAGCGAAACCGCGGACGACCCGGCGGCAGAAGTGGCGAAAGCCCGGGACTGGGTGCGCGAGCGCATGGCGCGGGCAGGGCTGATGGAGGCGGAACATGCTTAAGCTGAAACAGCAGGTCTTTGAAGCCAATATGGATCTCCCGCGCTATGGACTGGTGAAGTTTACCTGGGGCAACGTAAGCGCCATCGATCGCGAGCAGGGGCTAGTGGTGATTAAGCCGAGCGGCGTGGCCTATGACGCCATGAAAGCGGACGATATGGTGGTGGTTGACCTGGAAGGACACGTCGTTGAAGGCAAATGGCGCCCTTCTTCTGATACGGCAACCCACCTGGCGCTGTATCAGCGTTACCCGTCTCTGGGGGGCGTTGTGCATACCCATTCCACGCACGCCACCGCCTGGGCACAGGCCGGGCTGGCGATCCCTGCTTTGGGTACGACGCACGCAGATTACTTCTTCGGCGATATTCCCTGCACGCGAGCGTTAACGCAGGCTGAGGTCGAAGGCGAGTACGAACTTAACACCGGCAGGGTCATTATCGAAACGCTGGGTGAGACGGAACCACTGCATACGCCGGGTATTGTGGTGTACCAGCATGGTCCGTTCTCCTGGGGTAAAGATGCGCATGACGCCGTGCATAACGCGGTGGTGATGGAAGAGGTGGCCAGAATGGCGTGGATTGCGCGCGGCATTAACCCACAGCTTCAGGGCATTGATGATTACCTGATGAACAAGCATTTCATGCGTAAGCATGGCCCGAATGCTTATTACGGGCAGAAGTGAATAAGTGCTCTGGAATACCGAAACAGTTGTAACCGGTGGTATTCCGGAGCCATTCATAAAAAAAGCCCCCGGGCAGGGGGCAAATTATATATGGCTTTGATTTTCGTTGGCTTTCCTGGTGCTAGCGATGTAGCGTTACTGGTAAATATCTGCACTGGCGTGCATATTACCGTTGCTGCCGGGCTCACGTGTCAGCATGACGTGATAGTATTTTGCGCCCTGCGCATCGGTTTCTTCATTAAGCGCCTGATCTGCTTCACTTTCAGTGGCGAAGTTATGATTGATGTAAATAACGCCTAAGCTCTGCACATCATCCATGTTTCTGGCCTGTTGGCTGTCTATTCTGATGGCTGCCATCGCGTTTGCACTGAGCAAAAGCGCAGCCAAAATGGCGATTGCGATTCTTTTCATGATATGCGCTCCACGACTGCGTGCTGTGATACGGGGTAATGTTCTCCTTCTCTGTTCAGTGTCTCTGATTAAAGTGTAATCGCTACCCGGGTTGCGATGGATGACCATTTCTGATGGTGTTGTTCAAAAAAACAGCGCTTCTGATGAGTGCGATTTTAAATCACCCACTTAGAACAGCTTTACCCTTTGTGCGAATTATTTGTGCAATCAGCTTGAGTTTCCTGGGGGGCGCAAGTATTATGACGCGTCAATTTTTCAGCCGACCTTTAACACGTTCCTTGCCTCCCCGGGCCTCGGCTGACCCAGACAGGAGGCTGAATAATCCGTAAGGAGCAATTCGATGCGTCATTACGAAATCGTTTTTATGGTCCACCCTGACCAGAGCGAACAGGTTCCGGGCATGATCGAGCGTTACTCTGCTGCCATCACTGGTGCAGAAGGCACGATCCACCGTCTGGAAGACTGGGGCCGCCGTCAGCTGGCTTACCCGATCAACAAACTGCACAAAGCACACTACGTTCTGATGAACGTTGAAGCTCCGCAGGAAGTGATCGATGAGCTGGAAACTACCTTCCGCTTCAACGATGCCGTTATCCGCAGCATGGTTATGCGTACCAAACACGCAGTGACCGAAGCATCTCCGATGGTTAAAGCGAAAGACGAGCGCCGTGAGCGTCGCGATGATTTCGCAAACGAAACCGCAGATGATTCTGATGCTGGGGATTCTGAAGAGTAATTTCTGATGACCAACCGTCTGGTGTTGTCCGGCACCGTGTGCAGGACCCCCCTTCGAAAGGTCAGCCCATCAGGAATTCCGCATTGCCAGTTCGTGCTTGAGCATCGTTCTGTGCAAGAGGAAGCCGGGTTTCACCGGCAGGCGTGGTGCCAAATGCCCGTAATTATTAGCGGACACGAAAACCAGGCCATTACTCACAGTTTAACGGTCGGTAGCGCAGTAATCGTTCAGGGGTTCATTTCTTGCCACAAGGCAAAGAACGGCCTGAGCAAAATGGTTCTGCATGCCGAGCAGATTGATTTGATAGATTCTGGAGACTAGCCATATGGCACGTTATTTCCGTCGTCGCAAGTTCTGCCGTTTCACCGCGGAAGGCGTTCAAGAGATCGACTATAAAGATATCGCAACGCTGAAAAACTACATCACCGAAAGCGGTAAGATTGTCCCAAGCCGTATCACCGGTACTCGTGCAAAATATCAGCGTCAGCTGGCTCGCGCTATCAAACGCGCTCGCTACCTGTCTCTGCTGCCGTACACTGATCGTCATCAGTAATCGGGCACGGTCCATTAATACGACTTTAAGAGGATAAGGTAATGCAAGTTATTCTGCTTGATAAAGTAGCAAACCTGGGCAGCCTGGGTGATCAGGTAAACGTTAAAGCGGGTTACGCTCGTAACTTCCTGGTTCCACAGGGTAAAGCTGTTCCAGCTACTAAGAAAAACGTAGAGTTTTTCGAAGCACGTCGTGCTGAACTGGAAGCCAAACTGGCTGACGTTCTGGCGGCTGCTAACGCTCGCGCTGAAGCAATCAACGCACTGGGCACCGTTACTATCGCGTCTAAAGCTGGCGACGAAGGTAAACTGTTCGGTTCCATCGGTACCCGCGATATCGCTGATGCAGTTACTGCGGCAGGCGTTAAAGTGGCTAAGAGCGAAGTTCGTATGCCGAACGGCGTTCTGCGTACCACTGGTGAGCACGAAGTTGACTTCCAGGTTCACAGCGAAGTGTTCGCTAAACTGGTTGTTAACGTAGTAGCTGAGTAATTTTTTACTCTGCTCGCGTCGAAGCGCCGGCCTTGTGCCGGCGTTTTGCTTTTTAGCGTGACCCTGCGTCATCTTTTGCTCTTGTAAGGTCGCTATTCCTGACGCATTCTCTGATAATAAATTGAAACGCAATTTTATTTATGAGATTTGTCATGGATACTGCTCTGCCCACGCCCGTCTTTGCCCGTCGCAATGTGGCCTATGCCTGCGCCACGCTCTGCTGTCTGCTTTGGGGAAGCTCGTACCCGGCCATTAAAAGTGGCTACGAACTCTTTCAGATCGCGACCGATGATATCCCCTCCAAAGTCGTCTTTGCCGGATACCGTTTTCTGTTTGCCGGCGCGTTGCTGCTGCTTTTTGCCATGGCCCAGCGAAAGCCGATTGGCAGGCTCACGCCCACGCAGTTTGGCCAGCTCACGATCCTCGGACTGACCCAGACCTCCCTCCAGTACACCTTCTTTTATATCGGCCTGGCCTACACGACCGGGGTGAACGGCTCCATCATGAATGCCACCGGGACCTTCTTCAGCGTGCTGCTGGCGCACTTTATCTACCACAACGACAAACTCAGCTATAACAAAACGCTGGGATGTGTTCTGGGCTTTGCCGGGGTGATGCTGGTGAACTTCCACAGCGGGTTAAGTGAGTTCCAGTTTGTCTGGAAAGGTGACGGATTTGTGGTGCTGGCCGCCTTTATTCTCTCTGCGGCCACGCTTTACGGGAAACGCATTTCCCAGACCGTTGACCCGACGGTGATGACTGGCTGGCAGCTGGGGATAGGCGGGGCGGCACTGGTTGCGGGAGGCTATGCCACGGGCGGGACGCTGGAGGTGCACAGCATGAAAGCCGTCGCCGTGCTGGGGTATCTGACGCTGCTCTCATCCGTGGCGTTCGCCCTGTGGAGCGCGCTGCTGAAAGTAAACCGCGTGAGTATGATTGCCCCGTTCAACTTTGTCATACCTGTAGCAGGGACGGTGCTCTCCGCCATCTTCCTCGGCGAAAACATTCTGGACATCAAATACGCGATTGCGCTGGTGCTGGTCTGCTCGGGGATCTGGTGGGTGAATAAACGGCGTGCCTGAGAACAAAAGTGCCGGGTGGCGGCATCGCCTTACCCGGCCTGGGCCATTAACGTGCTCTGATGAAACTGCCGTCCGGCTGGCGGGTAAACAGTACCTGCTGCCCGTTTCCGGTATCGATCGTTAACCCGGTCACCACCCCGCTGGCATTCTGGCGGATCTGCACCATCTGACCATTTTGCAGGTTGCTGAGCGGTTTGCCTGCCCCCTCGACTTGCGCCATGGCATACACATCCGTTGCTGGCAGATTGTGGTCGCGGAACAGCTGGGCAAGAGTTTTCCCAGGCTCTACGCGATACGAACGCCACTGCTGCTCAATGCCGGTGGGCTGTTGCGCCTGTGGCTCTGAAGGGGCGGCGGCCTGCTCCTGATCTTCCTGAACCGGTTCAGGTTCAACCGGCGCAACCTGGCCCGGATCGTTAGACGGTGTGACCAGCTGCGTCTGCATCGGCTGTGAATCAGGCTGCGGCTGGCTTTGCGACTGGATATCCAGCTCAGCATTCCGGCTGACCGGCGCGGTATCAACGTTGTCACTGCCGGAAGGAAGCAGGAAGCCGATGACGATCAGCAACGCGCCGATAATAATGCCTCTGCGGTGCAAAGGCGGCAGCGGGTCCATGATGCGAAAGTTATCCGGCGCATGCCAGATTTTCGCCAGGGTAGGTTTCAGTTCAAATCGCCCGGGCATGGCTCTCCTCCTGCTCCGCGTCTTTTTATCCTGTCCTGAGAAGTGTAGTTTGCTAACTGCCTGATGGGCGTAACAAAGCCAGCTTTCGTGACATATATTAGGGAAAATCCTGACGGCTACTATTGTTTCCGTTTCGTCGCAGTTTGTCACCTTTACTTAAGACAAAGTTTTACCCATAAGGGCATGGCTGATATGCTGCCCGCTACTTTAAATGTGATGGAAGGAAAACCCATGACCACCCCGACTTTTGACACTATCGAAGCGCAGGCAAGCTACGGCATCGGCTTGCAGGTAGGACAGCAGCTGAGCGAATCCGGCCTGGAAGGTCTGTTACCGGAAGCGCTGGTGGCGGGTATCGCTGACGCGCTGGAAGGCAAGCAGCCCGCTGTGCCGGTTGACGTTGTGCACCGTGCGCTGCGTGAAATCCACGAACGTGCTGACGCCGTACGTCGCGCGCGTTTCGAAGAGATGGCGGCAGAAGGCGTGAAATATCTGGAAGAGAACCGTGAGCGTGAAGGCGTGAACAGCACCGAGTCCGGCTTGCAGTTCCGCGTAATCAATCAGGGTGATGGCGCAATCCCGGCGCGTACCGACCACGTTCGCGTACACTACACCGGTAAGCTGATCGACGGTACCGTGTTCGACAGCTCCGTCGCACGTGGCGAACCGGCTGAGTTCCCGGTCAACGGCGTTATCGCAGGCTGGATCGAAGCCCTGACCCTGATGCCAGTAGGTTCCAAATGGGAACTCACTATCCCGCACAACCTGGCTTACGGCGAGCGTGGCGCTGGCGCGTCCATTCCGCCATTCAGCACCCTGGTGTTTGAAGTCGAGCTGCTGGAAATCCTGTAATCGGTTTTTCTTATTTTCCTCTCTCCGATCGGGGAGAGGAAAATAGCGATAAAACCCGGAGTTACGACGAAATCAACATTTTGTATTGCAAACGAAACTGTTACGTGTATTTTTGTGAGCTGTTTCGCGCTGTATGAGTGATATGACACTCACTTTCAACATATTATTAACATAATATTCAAATCATAGTATTCATCCCGCCGATTCTTACCTACTATCGATTAGTCCTTACACAGGGTCCGTCATTTATTTGGCGTATATAAAGGCCAGAAGAGCCTTAACAACACAGACAGGCATAAACAGGAAAATATCACATGGTAGATCAGGTCAAAGTCGCCGCCGCAGAAGAGGCGACGTCTGAACAGTCGCTACGGCGAAATCTCACGAACCGTCACATTCAGCTTATTGCCATTGGTGGAGCCATCGGCACCGGGCTGTTTATGGGCTCGGGCAAAACCATCAGTCTTGCCGGCCCGTCGATCATCTTCGTTTATATGATCATCGGTTTTATGCTCTTTTTCGTGATGCGTGCAATGGGTGAATTGCTGCTCTCGAATCTTGAATACAAATCCTTCAGCGACTTCGCGTCAGACCTGCTCGGCCCGTGGGCGGGCTATTTTACCGGCTGGACCTACTGGTTCTGCTGGGTGGTTACCGGCATGGCGGATGTTGTCGCTATTACGGCCTACGCCCAATTCTGGTTCCCCGGCCTGTCGGACTGGGTGGCTTCGCTGGCGGTGATTGTTCTGCTGCTGAGCCTGAACCTCGCCACCGTTAAAATGTTCGGTGAGATGGAGTTCTGGTTCGCGATGATCAAAATCGTCGCCATCATCGCGCTGATTGTCGTCGGGCTGGTGATGGTGCTGACGCACTTCCAGTCGCCAACCGGCGTACAGGCCTCGTTTGCCCATCTGTGGAATGACGGCGGCTGGTTCCCGAAAGGTATCAGCGGCTTCTTTGCCGGCTTCCAGATTGCGGTGTTTGCGTTTGTCGGGATTGAGCTGGTCGGTACCACGGCGGCGGAAACCAAAGATCCGGAGAAATCCCTGCCGCGTGCGATCAATTCCATTCCGCTGCGTATCATCATGTTCTACGTGTTCGCGCTGATCGTCATTATGTCCGTGACGCCATGGAGCTCGGTGGTGCCAACCAAGAGCCCGTTCGTCGAGCTGTTCGTGCTGGTGGGGCTGCCTGCTGCCGCGAGCCTGATTAACTTTGTGGTGCTGACCTCTGCGGCCTCTTCCGCGAACAGCGGCGTCTTCTCCACCAGCCGTATGCTGTTCGGCCTGGCGCAGGAGGGCGTTGCTCCCAGCGCGTTTGCCAAACTGTCTAAACGCGCGGTACCAGCGAAAGGGCTGACCTTCTCCTGCATCTGTCTGCTGGGCGGTGTGGTGATGCTCTACGTCAACCCGAGCGTAATCGGCGCGTTCACCATGATCACCACGGTGTCGGCGATCCTGTTTATGTTCGTCTGGACCATCATCCTCTGCTCGTACCTGGTGTACCGCAAGCAGCGTCCACACCTGCACGAGAAGTCGATCTACAAGATGCCGCTGGGCAAGCTGATGTGCTGGGTGTGCATGGCGTTCTTCGTCTTCGTGCTGGTGCTGCTGACGCTGGAAGAAGATACCCGACAGGCGCTGATGGTCACGCCGCTGTGGTTTATCGCGCTGGGGCTGGGCTGGCTGTTTATCGGTAAGAAACGTATGGCGGGCATGCGCTAAGCATGTTGCCGGGTGGCGCTGACGCTTACCCGGCCTAGGTTCGCGGATGTTGTAGGCCCGGTAAGCGCTAGCGCCACCGGGCTTTTTTATTTACCCGATAATGCACGCGGGAACAGAACGTTATTCTCAAGACTAATGTGTTCCATCAGATCGTCGATCATCTCGTTAATGCCGTTGTACATGGCTTTCCAGGTGGTGCACGCTTCTGGCGGCGGTGTGACGTTGTTGGTGGTGTGTTTGATCACTTCCAGCAGTTCGCCGGCGTCATCATGTTCGCTTTCCATCACGCTGATGGGCCCCATGGCCTGGCTGCCCATGCCCTGTTTGATCATCGGGAAGAGGATCTGCTCCTCTTTCATCATGTGGCTGGAAAGTTCTTCGTGCAGCATGGTCAGGTATTTCGCCAGGCCGCGCGGTACGGAAGGTTTATCGGCATGAACGCGTTCAACTTTGGTCGCCTGTAAAATCAGCTCCGGCAGCTGCTCGCGGTGACGATCGTGGTAACGCACAATGATATGGTCGATGATTTCAGCCAGCGGCGCGGTGCGCCAGTCTTTGTCGACAGGCTGTTCAGCCAGCTGAGCCAGCTCCGCTTCGATAGCCTCCACATCCAGCTCTTTACGCGACGCTGCGCGCGCCAGCGTTTGCTTACCACCGCAGCAGTAATCCATATCGTATTTACGGAACAGCGCAGAAGCGCGAGGGATGGAGAGCGCCAGCTCGCCTAAGGGTTGGTCGCGGAAGGCCATAACAGTTACCTCATCATCAGGAATATAAGATGCATTTTAAATGCATCTTTGGGTGGATACTATAACCCTTTAGAGGCAAGGGTGAAAATGAGAAGGGGATCACAAAAAAAGCGTGCTTTTAACTTGCTGATTGAATGCAGAAAAGGGCTTTCGAAAGTTTTTAAAGGTGGAGAAACAGTAAACAACCTGCCGCGCGTGCCGATAGATACAGGTCAGACAATACCTGTATATAAAAAAGGCAACGCATGTTTAAACGTATAAAAGTCATTACTCTTTTGATTTCGGTGCTGCTTGTGCTCGGCATCATGCAGCTGATCTCCGCTGGCATTTTCATTAACGCACTCAATAACGATAAAGAGAACTTCACCGTTTCTCAGCTTTCCAGCCAGAACGTCGCGGAGTTTACCGACGCCTGGATCAGCCTGAACCAGGCGCGCGTCACCCTCAACCGCGGCATGTTGCGCCTGCAAAGCAGCATGGCGTCGCAGATTAATGGCGGACAGCTGAACGAGCTGGTCAATACCGCGAAAAACCTGCTGGCCGATGCCCAGACCCATTACGATAAATACTACGCGCTGCCGGAAACGCCGGGTATGGACGAGCACCTGGCCGATCGCCTGGAAGAGCAGTACCGCGTCTACTCCGCCACGCTGACGCAAATGAACGTTCTGCTGGGGCAGGGCAATCTGGAAGATATGTTCAAACAAAATGCCGAACAGAAGCAGACCGCGATGCAAAAGGTTTATCGCGAGTGGCGTGAGGCGCAGGCCGTGCTGGCCGCCAAAGGTATCCAGGACAATGAAAGCGACTACAAACGCATTCTGTGGATCCTTTCTGCGGTGATGCTGCTGGTGATCGCGGTGATTATTTCCAGCTGGATTGCGATGCGCCGTGTGCTGCTGCTGCCGCTGGAAGAGGTGATCAACCATATCCGCGCCATTGCCGCAGGGGATTTAACCCAGCCGATTCAGGCTGAGGGTAAAAATGAAATGGCGATCCTGGCGCGCAACGTTCAGGAGATGCAGACTGCGCTGGCCAACACGGTGGGCGTGGTGCGTGAAGGCGCAGATACCATCTACACCGGCGCGGGTGAAATCTCGGCGGGCAGCAACGATCTCTCCTCTCGTACCGAGCAACAGGCCGCTTCTCTGGAAGAGACGGCAGCCAGCATGGAACAGTTAACCGCCACCGTGAAGCAAAACGCCGATAACGCGCGTCAGGCGTCGCGTCTGGCGCTGGACGCCTCCTCCACCGCGAAGAAGGGCGGTAACGTGGTCGAGGGCGTTGTGCGCACCATGGATGAAATCGCCACCAGTTCCAGCAAAATCGCGCAAATTACTAACGTGATCGACGGCATTGCCTTCCAGACCAATATTCTGGCGCTGAACGCGGCGGTAGAAGCGGCGCGTGCGGGCGAGCAGGGACGTGGCTTCGCGGTTGTCGCGGGCGAGGTGCGTACCCTTGCCCAGCGCAGCGCGCAGGCGGCGAAAGAGATCAAAGCGCTGATCGATGATTCCGGCGAACGCGTCAACGCGGGTTCTCAGCTGGTAAATGAAGCGGGCGCGACGATGGCGGAGATCGTCAATGCGGTTACGCGCGTGACGGACATCATGGGTGAGATTGCGTCGGCCTCCGACGAACAGAGCCGCGGTATCGACCAGGTGGGTCAGGCGGTGGCGGAGATGGATCGCGTCACCCAGCAGAACGCCTCGCTGGTGGAAGAGTCTGCGGCGGCAGCTGCGGCGCTGGAAGATCAGGCTGCACGCCTGAACGACGCGGTGGCGGTGTTTAAGATCACCCGCAACCAGGCGGTGAAAGCCGCGCCGGTTAAGACCTATGCACCTAAAGCGCAGCCCCTCGCGGCGGCGTCTGAAGCGAACTGGGAAACGTTCTGATACTGTGCCGGGTGGCGCTGACGCTTACCCGGCCTACGGTTTGTAGGCCCTGCAAGCGAAGCGCCGCTGGGCGAAAAGCTCACCCCTCCGACGCCGGAACGACCATCGGTTTTTCCGGCTTCGCTCTCACCGCAATCACCACCCCAACGACCAGCAGCGCGATCCCGCAGGCCGTTAGCAGCGGCGGCACGCTCTGACGCATCAGGAAGGTATAGAGCAGCCCTGCCAGCGTCTCAAAGACAATCAGCGGCCCCAGTATCACCGTCGGCAGCTTCTGGCTGGCAATGTTCCAGCACAGCGCACCCACCCACGAACAGAGCACGGCAATGGCGACCATTAACCCGACGAATACCCACGGGCGCGGTCCGAAGGGCAGGGTAAATGCCGGTTGCTGGCTACCCAGCCAGACACACGTGCCCACATAGCCCAGCAACGAGACAGGGAGGGTGACCAGCGCCTGCGCCGTCGCCCACATCATCGGATGTTTATCCGGGTTTTCCCGCAGCCAGCGTGCGTTGCGCAGGGCATACCAGGCCCAACAGACAACCGAGATAAACGCCAGAAAGATCCCTGAACCGTAACGCCACAAGCTGAAGTTTTCGAGGCCGTGGCGAAGCTCGGCAATATTCACGCACACCAGCCCCACGGCGATGCAGACCAGAGCGGGCGCCATTTTTGACCACGCCAGTTTGCCGTCACGCTGGCTGTAAAGCAGGTTCGCGAAAACCGGGATGACCACCGGTAGCGTGCCGATAATCATGGTCGACACCGGCGCACCGGTGCGCTGAATGGCGCTCGCCAGACAGACGTAGTAGATCAGATTACCCATCATGGTCAGCGCCAGCGCGGTGAGCCAGTCCTGGCGGCCCAGCTGACGCAGACGCGCGCGCCCCAGCCACGCCAGCGGCACGGCAATCAGCCCCAGCGCCAGGTAACGTCCGGTCGACTGCAAAATTGCCGGGTACTCCGGCACAATCAGCGGGCCGACAAAAATCAGCCCCCACATCAAACCCGCAAGCAGGGCATACAACACGCCGCTAATCATTTTTCCATCCATCTTGATTCACTTTGCGATCAGTGTAGGAGGGCAAAACGCGCGCGTATTGTATGAGGTTGCGCATTAGCGCGGCATAACCTGTTTCTGGTAGCGCACGGGCGTGATGCCGTAGCGACGGGTGAATGCGCGGGTTAAATGCGACTGATCGGTCAGCCCGGTCGCGGCGGCCACCTCGGCGGCAGGCATGCCGTGGGTGAGGAATGCTTTTGCGCGCCACAGCCGGATGGCCATCAGCATCTGGTGGGGCGTAACGTGGAAATGGGCTTTGAACTGGCGCTGAAAATGGTACGGGCTGAGCGAGACAACGTTAGCCAGCTCGTCCAGGGTCAGCGAGCGCATATAGTTGTCGTGCAGATAATCGCGAACGCGTTCGAAGCGGTGCGCGGCCTCCTGCACCACCGGCGCATGATGGGCCAGTGGCTGAAAAGTCTGAATCAAATCCAGTAGCAGCCCCTTCTGCGCCAGCGGATCGTTGGTGTGCCACAAGCCGTAAATTAACCGGCCAATCTGCTGCGAGCGCAAAGGGTCGTGGCGCGTGACGTCATTAAACCACCAGTGACGCAGGCCGGTGACCTCTTCCAGCAGGTCGGGTTCGATGTAGACCATCCGGTAGCGCCAGCCGCCTTCGGTGGCGGATTCCCCGGTGTGGATCTCGTCCGGGTTCATGGTCACGACGGATTTTTCCGCGGCAAGATGCTGGGTACCGCGATAGCGGAAGCGTTCGGCACCGGTTTCGATGGTGCCGATACCGAAGGCTTCATGAGTGTGAGGCTCAAAGGCGTAGTCAGAGATATGGGCGTGATAAAGCTCCAGGCCCGGCAGCTGCGCCAGATGGCGAAAGCGCGCGCTGTCTCTCTCATCAGTGAACTGTTCCGGTACGCCTTGCACGGTGAGCCTCCTTGTGGGTCATCGCTTCATTATCAGAGATGACCCGAGGGGATGCCACAAAAAATAACCAATTTTTAACAACTACAGGATGGCTTTGACGCTTTCCGCCAGTGATGTGGTTGGGCGGCCGATCAGTTTGCTCAGGGTACGGCTGTCGTCGAACAGGCCGCCTTTGGACGCGCCGGTGTCGGAGTCCGCCAGCATCTCCGCCAGCCCGGCAGGCAGACCAACGCCCTTCAGCGCAGCGGCGAAATCGGCTTCGCTGAGGTTCTGATACGTTACCGGCTTACCGCTCTGCTTGCTCAGTTCCGCAGCCAGTTCGCTCAGCGTCCAGGCATTATCACCCGCCAGTTCATACACCTTGCCGGCATGACCCTCTTCAGAAATCACTTTCGCTGCCGCCGCCGCGTAATCCGCACGGGTCGCAGAGGCAATTTTGCCTTCGCCTGCGGCACCCATAAATACGCCGTGTTCCAGCGCTGGCGGCGCGCTTGCCAGATAGTTTTCGGTGTACCAGCCGTTGCGCAGCAGAGCGTAAGGCACGCCAGAGGCCGCCAGGGCATTTTCGGTTTCGACGTGCTCAACGTGCAGACCCAGCGGAGATTTGTCAGCATGCAGCAGGCTGGTATAGGCGATGAATTTCACCCCGGCGGCTTTGGCGGCGTTTATCACGTTCTGGTGCTGTACGGCACGCTGGCCCACTTCGCTGGAGGAGATGAGCAGCAGTTTATCCACGCCGTTCAGCGCGGTGGTAAATGCGGCTTCATCGGTGTAATCCGCCTGACGCACAACGACCCCTTGCTGACGCAACGCTTCGGCTTTCGCCGGGTTACGCACAATAGCCACGATCTGGCTGGCCGGAACGGTTTTCAGCAGTTCTTCAATAACGTGTTGGCCAAGCTGGCCAGTTGCGCCGGTAATCGCGATCATGATGAATCTCCTTCGTGTTTGTCTGGTGTTGTGGCACACTATCACCATAACTAACTTTTAGTAAGTACGTACAAAAAGGTAAGTATGAAAACAACAATACCAACGCTCAGCGAGCAAATGCGCGATGGCAACCTCTTTGCGGAACAGTGCCCGTCACGGGAGGTGCTCAAACACGTAACCAGCCGCTGGGGCGTGCTGATCCTGGTGGCGTTACGTCAGGGGACGCATCGCTTCAGCGATCTGCGCCGCAAGATGGGCGGCGTCAGCGAGAAGATGCTGGCTCAGTCTTTACAGGCGCTGGAGCATGACGGGTTTGTCGATCGCGTGTCGTATCCGGTCGTGCCGCCGCATGTGGAGTATAGCCTGACGCCGATGGGGCAGGAGGTAAGCGAGAAGGTGGCCGCGCTGGCCGACTGGATTGAGGTCAATACGCCGCAGGTGATGGCGAATAGGGACGAGCGTGCGGCGTAAACGCCGGGTATGTGCGGCCTGATGCCCTCACCCTGACCCTCTCCCACGGGGCTGAGGGTTCCCCACAAAATAATGCCTGCACAGACGGCCCCCTCTCCCTTGAGGGAGAGGGCTGGGGTGAGGGGGAACATACGGCTCTGGTGGTCATTCCGTTCACTTTATGTTCCTTGCTACTCTGTCACGACATGACCGGTGAACGTGCCAGGGT
>NZ_JADCKV010000021.1:0-50589 GCF_014982105.1 Enterobacter cloacae complex sp. P18RS
AATCCTCCCGGATGCACCATATTCTCCCCCTTTGTTTATTCCTTCGACGTTTCGTCAGCAATCACTCTCTCTGTCAGCGACAAAGATCCCCTTTTACGATAAAGTAATGCTTTGTTAATCGCTTAGCGAGAGCACGATGTACGCACAGTATGACGGTTTGATCTTCGACATGGACGGCACCCTCCTGGATACCGAACCCACGCATCGTCAGGCTTGGACCGAAGTCCTGGGCCGTTACGGTATGCGTTTCGATTTACAGGCGATGATTGCCCTCAATGGATCGCCCACCTGGCGTATCGCACAGGCCGTGATTGAGCTGAATCAGGCCGATCTCGACCCGCATCAGCTCGCGCGTGAAAAAACCGACGCGGTAAAAGCCATACTGTTAGACACCGTGCAGCCTTTACCACTCATTGACGTCGTCAAGGAGTGGCATGGGCGTCGTCCTATGTCTGTCGGTACGGGCAGCGAGAGCGCGATTGCTGAAGCGCTACTCAACCACCTTGGCCTGCGCCACTATTTTTCTGCCGTCGTTGCCGCCGATCATGTTAAACATCACAAACCCGCACCGGATACCTTCCTGCTCTGTGCAGAATTAATGGGTGTTCCACCTGCAAAATGCGTGGTGTTTGAAGATGCTGATTTTGGCATTCAGGCCGCGCGTGATGCCGGAATGGCGGCGGTGGACGTTCGCTTACTGTGAGTGACGCGCTGTCACTCGCTTCATTATTCGCCAGCAGTCTTTTAAGCTCCACCCTCTTACCGGGGAATTCGGAAGTGGTGCTGGTGGCGATGCTGTTGTCCGGCGTAAGTCAGCCCTGGTTGCTGGTCTTAATAGCAACAATGGGTAATAGCCTTGGAGGGCTGACTAACGTTATTCTTGGACGTTTCTTTCCGCTACGCGAAAAATCTCGCTGGCAGGAAAAGGCAGTCGGCTGGCTAAAACGCTATGGCGCTGCCACGCTGTTATTAAGCTGGATGCCTGTAATAGGCGATTTACTGTGTCTGCTGGCGGGATGGATGCGCATTTCCTGGGGACCGGTGCTCTTTTTTTTGTGCCTTGGCAAGGCGTTACGCTATGTTTTACTGGCATGGGTAACACTACAGGGTATGACGTGGTGGCACTAATTGGTGGAATGAATTCGCGACCTTCAATCGTCAACCATTACAATTATGCTGAGTGACAATTTTTTGACAGGCGGGAGGTCAAATTGATCCCGGACGTATCACAGGCGCTGGCCTGGCTGGAAAATCACCCTCAGGCACTGAAGGGTATTCAGCGTGGGCTTGAGCGCGAAACGCTGCGCGTAAATGCGGATGGTAGCTTAGCGACTACGGGACACCCGAAGGCGTTAGGCTCGGCGCTGACACATAAATGGATCACAACCGATTTCGCCGAAGCGCTGCTGGAGTTCATCACGCCAGTAGACGGTGATATTGATCATATGCTGACGATCATGCGCGACGTGCATCGCTTCACCGCCCGCAACCTCGGCGACGAGCGTATGTGGCCGCTCAGCATGCCGTGCTATATCGAGCAGGGGCAGGATATCGAGCTGGCGCAGTACGGCACCTCGAATATTGGTCGGCTGAAAACGCTGTATCGCGAAGGACTGAAAAATCGCTACGGCGCACTGATGCAGACGATCTCTGGCGTGCACTACAACTTTTCTCTGCCGATGGCGTTCTGGCAGGCGAAGTGCGGTGAAACGGATAAAGAAGCGATCTCCGCGGGCTATTTCCGCCTGATCCGCAACTACTACCGCTTTGGCTGGGTTATTCCGTATCTGTTCGGAGCGTCACCGGCCGTCTGTTCTTCGTTCCTGCAAGGGAAACCGACCACGCTGCCGTTCGAGAAGACCGAATGTGGCATGTATTACCTGCCGTATGCGACCTCCCTGCGCCTGAGCGACCTTGGCTATACCAATAAATCGCAAAGTAATCTCGGAATTACGTTTAACGATCTGCACGAATATGTGGCAGGCTTGAAGCGGGCGATAAAAACCCCGTCGGAAGAGTACGAAAAAATCGGCCTCGAAAAAGACGGTAAGCGCCTGCAAATTAACACTAACGTGTTGCAGATTGAAAATGAACTGTATGCGCCGATTCGTCCGAAGCGCGTGACGCGCAGCGGTGAAACGCCGTCGGATGCGCTACAGCGCGGCGGGATCGAATACATTGAAGTGCGCTCGCTGGATATCAACCCGTTCTCACCGATTGGCGTTGACGAACAGCAGGTTCGCTTCCTTGACCTGTTTATGGTCTGGTGCGTACTGGCGGATGCGCCGGAAATGAGTTCCGACGAACTGCTGTGTACCCGTGCCAACTGGAATCGCGTGATTCTGGAAGGGCGCAAGCCGGGTCTGACGTTAGGTATTGGCTGTGAAACGGCTCAGTTCCCACTGTCTAAGGTAGGGAAGGATCTGTTCCATGACCTGAAGCGCGTAGCCCAGACGCTGGACAGCGTGTACGGCGGCGAAGCTTACCAGAAGGTCTGCGACGAACTGGTTGAAAGCTTTGATAACCCGGAACTGACATTCTCAGCACGAATTCTGCGTTCTATGATTGAACAGGGAATTGGTGGCACAGGGCGTTCACTCTCAGCGGAGTACCGTGAGATGCTGATGCAGGAGCCGTTAGAGATCCTGAGCGAAGCGGATTTTGTGGCAGAGCGTGATGCGTCCGTTGTGCGTCAGAAAGAGGTCGAAGCGGCGGATACGGAGTCGTTTGAGGCGTTTCTGGCGAAGCAGGCCTGAACCAAAAGAAAAAGGCCACATCGCTGTGGCCAAAATATACATCTCTGAATTCAGGGATGATGATAACAAATGCGCGTCTTTCATATACTCAGACGCGCATTCTGTAGAAGAGTTCAGTTTATTTTAAAAAAATCACTATCGGAGGTGACGTATGCCGTTATTAGATAGCTTTACTGTCGACCATACCCGTATGGAAGCACCAGCAGTCCGCGTGGCGAAGACCATGAACACGCCGCACGGCGACACGATCACCGTTTTCGACCTGCGCTTCTGCGTGCCCAATAAAGAAGTGATGCCAGAGAAAGGCATTCACACGCTGGAACACCTGTTCGCCGGATTCATGCGCGACCACCTGAACGGCAACGGCGTGGAGATCATCGATATCTCTCCGATGGGCTGCCGCACCGGTTTCTACATGAGCCTGATTGGTCAGCCTGATGAGAAACGCGTCGCGGATGCGTGGAAAGCGGCGATGGAAGACGTGCTGAAGGTGAAAGAGCAGAACCAGATCCCTGAGCTGAACGTTTACCAGTGCGGCACTTACCAGATGCACTCTCTGGAAGAAGCTCAGGAGATTGCCCGTCATATCATCGAACGTGATGTTCGTGTAAACAGCAATGACGAGCTGGCCCTGCCAAAAGAAAAACTTCAGGAACTGCACATTTAGTATCGTGCCTGTGGATGCCCGGTGGCGCTTCGCTGACCGGGCCTACAATTCTGATGACGACAACCACCACCTTCTCCTTTACCCATCGCCCGCTTGTGCCGTTTTCGCATGATTATGCTCATGGCGACAGCGAGCCGTGGCATCAGCACGACTGCGCGCAGCTCCTGCACAGCCTCACCGGCGTCGTGCGGGTCGATACCGCATCCGGCTGCTGGGTGGTGCCGCCCGGTCGCGGCGTCTGGCTACCTGCGGGTACGCAGCACGCCTTGCGCATCACCGGCAACGTTGCTGCCCGCACGCTGTTTATCGACCCGCTGGCGCGCGCCGATCTCCCGGCGACCTGCCAGATCGTGCAGATCTCGCCCCTGCTGCGCGAGCTGATCCTGACCTCCCTTACGCTTCCTGAATCTTACGCACCCGGAAGCCGCGATGAACGTGTTTATGAGCTGATCCTCGATGAAATTCGCCTCATGCCGGTACTGCCGTTTCACCTGCCCGAGCCGGAAAGCGAAGCGCTGCGCCATCTCTGCCAGCAGATTCGAATGGCCCCGGGAGAAAGCTGGAGCAGCGCCCAGGCCGCAGGTATTGTGGGGATGAGCGAACGCACGCTGAACCGCCATTTTCAGCAGCAGACAGGCCTGAGCTACGGCGAGTGGGTGAGAAGGGCGCGACTGCTGGAAGCCTTGGTGCGGCTGGCGCAGGGCCAGCCAGTATTACGCGTGGCGCTGGATCTGGGGTATGGCAGCCACAGCGCCTTTACGGCAATGTTTCGCCGGGTAATGGGTCTCTCACCCAGCGATTACTTCAGGAACGACTGACCGCGTTAAAAAGCGCCTGAATCGACGCGCGTGCCACGTCGCTGTCGATGCCCACGCCCCAGCGGCTGGTCCCATCCTGGAACAGGCAGCGGATATAGGCCACCGAGCGGCTGTCGCTGCGTTCGCCTAACGTATGTTCGTGATAATCCTTGATCACAAACGGTGCGTTGATCCAGCGGCTTAAGCCGTGAGCGGCGGCGGAGAGCAAACCGTTTCCCTGGCCTTCCAGCTGGCGGGTGCCCCCTTGCGTGGCGACGCTTGCCGTCAGCCGCAGCTGGCCGTCCTGCTGGCTGTCGCTGCGGTACGATTGCAGCGCTAATGGCGGGCTCGCCACCAGGCCGTAGCGGGCGCGGAACAGCTGCCAGAGCGCATTCTGTGTCATCTCTTTTCCATGGTTATCCGTTTCCTGCTGCACGTGCTGGCTAAAATCCTGTTGCAGGGCGCGAGGCAATTTCAGGCCGTGGTTTTGCTCAATAAGCCAGGCGCTTCCGCTTTTTCCTGACTGGCTGTTCACGCGGATCACCGCTTCATAGGTACAGCCAATATCCTGCGGGTCGACGGGCAGATAGGGCATCTCCCAGCGTTCGCCAGGCTTACGGGCATCGAAACCTTTCTTGATGGCATCCTGGTGCGAGCCGGAGAAGGCGGTGTAAGCCAGACGACCCGCCCACGGATGGCGCGGATGGACGGGCAGCTGGTTGCAGGTTTCTACCGTTTCAACCACCCGATTCATATCACTGAAATCCAGATTCGGGCTAATGCCCTGGCTGTAGAGGTTCATCGCCAGCGTCACCAGGCAGACGTTGCCCGTGCGCTCACCGTTACCAAACAGGCAGCCCTCCACGCGGTCAGCCCCGGCCATGACGGCCAGCTCTGCGCTGGCGACGCCGGTACCGCGATCGTTATGCGGGTGCACGCTGATACAGACGTCACTGCGGCGGCTGAAGTGGCGGCAGAAATACTCGATCTGGTCGGCATAGACGTTCGGCGTGCTCACCTCGACGGTAGCGGGCAGGTTGACGATCATCGGACGCGCCGCGCACGGCTGCCAGATCTCCGCCACGGCTTCACAAATCTCCAGCGCAAACTCCGGTTCGGTAAAGCAGAAGGTTTCCGGGGAGTACTCGTACTGCCAGCAGGTGTCAGGGTTCTCTTCACACAGCTGACGAATCAGGCGCGTCGCGCGCGTCGCCAGCTCGACGATTTGCGCTTTCTCCATGCCGAATACCAGACGGCGGAACAGCGGGGCGGTGGCGTTATACAGGTGAACGGTGGCCTGCTTCGCGCCGCGCAGGGAGTCGAAAGTGCGACGGATAAGATCGTCCCGCGCCTGCGTTAACACCTGAATGGTGACGTCATCCGGGATGCGGTTCTCCTCAATCAACTGACGCACAAAATTGAAGTCCGTCTGCGAGGCGGACGGGAAGGCGACTTCGATTTCTTTAAACCCGCAGCTCAGCAGCAGATCCCAGAATTGCAGCTTGCGCGCGCTGTCCATCGGCTCGGCCAGCGCCTGGTTACCGTCGCGTAAGTCGGTCGAGAGCCAGCGCGGGGCGCGGGTAATAATCTGCTCCGGCCAGCGGCGGTCGGGCAACGAAAGGGTGGGGTAAGGCTGGTATTTGTCGGCGGGTGTGTTCAGCATGGTGCGCTCCTGTTGTCTTTTCACTATCGTGAATCGATTTCAGGCGCGCTGCTTTATCGGAACTGACAATCGCTGTCGCGTTTTGGACAAGGGGGGCGATTGTTGCCCGGTGGCGCTGCGCTTACCGGGCCTACGATCGTAGGCCGGGTAAGGCGTAGCCGCCACCCGGCAACCCGTGCACAGGGCTAGTGCGCCCCACCGCCCCCGCTACCGGCCCCAAACGGTGGTTTGGCAAACCACACCAGCCCCAGCAGGACGATGAAGATCCCCGCCGATATCCAGAAAATCTCGTTTGCCGAGATAATCAGCCCCTGGTTGGTGATCTGCTGGGCAAGCCAGCCGGACGCCTGCTGCTCCGTCATCCCCATCCCCTCAAGCTGGCTATACATCTGCTGAGCGTTAGGGTTGAACGGGTTCACCGCTTCGGTGAGTTGAGCATGGTGCATCGATTCCCGGTTGGTCCACAGCGTGGTAGTGATCGAAGTCCCGATCGAGCCCGCCAGCGTACGGGTGAAGTTCGACAGGCTCGATGCCGCCGCCATCCGCTCAGGCGGTAAGCCGGAAAGCGTAATGGTGGTCAGCGGCATAAAGAAGCACGCTACGGCGAAGCCCTGAATAAACTGCGGCCACGCGGAGGCGCCAAAGTCCATTCCCGGTTCAAACGTATACGCGCGCCAGTAGAAGCACACGGCGTACATGATGAAGCTGAACGTCACCAGCCTGCGCATGTCGAGCTTATGGGCGAAACGGCCAATAATCGGCGACAGCAGAACCGGAATTAACCCCACCGGCGCGGAGGCCAGCCCCGCCCAGGTTGCGGTATAGCCGTACACCTCCTGCAACAGCTGCGGCAGCAGAACAATCGCGCCGAAGTAGAGCATATAGGCGAGGCTGATACAGAGGCAGCCGATGGTGAAGTTTCGCGATTTAAACAGCGAGAGGTCGACTATCGGATTATCGTCCGTCAGCTCCCAGACAATCAGGAAGCTGATGGCCACCACGGCGACCACCGTCAGCACAATGATTTCCGTAGAGGCAAACCAGTCCAGCTCTTTGCCGCGGTCGAGCATGATTTGCAGGCTGCCGATGCCGACAACCAGCAGTGCCAGCCCGATGCCGTCGATCCGCCGCTGTTCGGTCCGCGTTTCGCGACCACGCAGAGACTGTAGCGTCATCAGCACCACCAGCGCACCGATGGGCACGTTGATGAAGAAGATCCAGCCCCAGTGATAGTTATCGCTGATATAGCCGCCGAGGATTGGCCCGCAAATTGGGGCGACGATCACCGTCATCGACCACAGCGCGAGCGCGATGGAGCGCTTGGCGGGCGGATAGTTGTTCAGCAGCAAACTCTGCGACAGCGGAATCAACGGCCCGGCGACAATCCCCTGGATGACGCGGAAGAAAATCAGCATCGTCAGGCTGCTGGACATGCCGCAGGCCCAGGAGGCCAGCACGAACAGGATCGTCGACCAGAGGAACAGCTTCACTTCACCGACGCGCTTCGCCAGCCAGCCGGTGATGGGAATGGAGATGGCGTTCGCCACCCCGAACGAGGTAATGACCCAGGTCCCCTGGCTCAGCGATGAGCCAAGGTTCCCGGCGATCGTAGGGATCGCCACGTTTGCGATGGTGGAGTCCAGCACCTGCATGAATGTCGCCAGCGACAGCGCAATGGTCATAATGACCAGCTGCGCCCCCTCCAGCGGTTTTTGCGGCTTTTGCTGTTGCATAACGCTCACCTTCGGCTTAACCGGCGTTTGCCTTCACGATGTCATCGATCAGCTTATTGACCGGATCGAGGCTAATTTCACGGGCGTTACTTTCATAAGCTGGCGTACTGCGCACCTGGCTTGCGAGGATCTGACCGTCGCGGTTAGCGGTATCGACCGTCACCAGCGTGGAAAGGCCAATTCGCAGCGGATGGTCTGCCAGCTGCTTAGGATCCAGCTCGATACGCACAGGCAAGCGCTGTACCACTTTGATCCAGTTGCCGGTGGCGTTCTGTGCAGGCAGCAGGCTGAACGCGCTGCCGGTCCCCATGTCCAGACCGACCACTTTTCCGGTGTACTTGACGTCATCGCCGTAAATATCGCTGACCACGGTCGCGGTCTGGCCAATACGCATATGCGCCAGCTGAGTCTCTTTGAAGTTCGCATCGACCCACAGATTGTTCGCCGGAACGACAGCCATTAGCGGCGTGGTGGTGCTAATCTGCGCCCCAGGCTGTACGGAACGACGGGAAACGTAGCCGGTCATCGGGCTGACGATTTTGGTACGTTGCAGGGCAAGCCATGCGTTACGCACTTCGGTCGCCGCCTGTTTCACCGCTGGCTGGTTTTCCAGAGAGGTACCCAGCACCATCGCCTGATTAGCGTTGTACTGTTGGATCGCCACGTCCAGCTGCGCCTGTGCGCTGGCCACCGCATCGCGGGCGTGCTGCAACTCTTCACGGCCAATCAGGTTGGCGGTGCCGAGAGGAACACGACGATTGAGGTCGCTCTGCGCCTGAGCCAGGGCCGTTTTCTGCACGTCGATATTGGCCTGAAGCTGCTTGCTGTTGATCATCAGCTGGCGGGTCTGGCGAACGCTGGAGGCCAGCGCCGTCTGTGCTTTTTCAAACGCCTGTTGGGCGTCGGTCGGGTCGAGCGTGACCAGCACATCGCCTTTTTTCACAAAGTCGGTGTTATCAGCCCAGACTTTCGTCACGCTGCCTGACACCTGGGCCATGATTTGAACCTGATTCCCTGCCACGTATGCATCGTCTGTCTCTTCAACATGACGCAAGACTAAAAACCAATAGATCCCATATGCCACGGCAATAATAATAAAGAGCAAGGTCAGCAGAATAAGGGCGCTCTTACGTTTGCCCTTTTTGTTGGCCGGTTGCTGCGGGAGGGTGTTCTCCGCATTTGCGCTCATTGTTGTTCTCCACGATCTTTTTATTTTCACATCGGCTGAGCCGACCTGTTGTCAGAAAGGCCAGCAGTTTCACGTGCTGGCCTGTCAGTTTTTCTTTTTAGCAATCTGGAATGTTGAGCGGATCGTCGCGTTAGCGCAGCGCCTCAAGGATGACGCCGTCTTCATCCATCTGGTCCAGACGGGTGAGCAGCTTGCGAGTAATGTGCTCAAGCTGGTCGCGCTCGGCGGTGCTGAGGGCAGACCAGAGCTGGTGCAGGCAGTTGTGCTGCGGTGGCAGCACTTCGCGCAAGAATTCGTGACCTTTCTCGGTCAGTTGCAGATGCAGGCAGCGGCGATCGTTATCGCTTTCACGGCGTTCAATCCAGCCGCGCTTTTCCAGTTCATCCGCGATACGGGTCGCATTGGTACGGGATGACCCCAGCGCACAGCTCAGTTCCGACGGCTGAATGCTGTGATTTTCCTGAGACTCCAGCGTAATCAACGCCATAAACAACGTCTCGTTAATCCCCTGCGCTTTCAGCATCTTGTTACGATTTTCCAGCAGCTTACCCTGCATGTGCATGCACAGGCGGGTCAGCAGAATTTCCTGATACGGGAAGTCCTCATGACGACTGGCGCGGAACTTAAGCATTTGTTCAATGGGCGTAAACGAACTATCCATTTTGGGCATAACCTCATTAATTACAGCCGATATAGTAACGACAGTGACAAATAATGTAAATGAATTATTTGTGCGGTTATATCCGCCAAACGTATGTCACCATCAGAAAGCGCCGGGTAAATCCGTGACCCGGTGAGCACAGAGAGCGTGGGGTGTGTACCCGCGAAAGAGGGGATGTGAGGACAGGGGTCTGAACTATTCATGCCGGTAGTAAATATGTCACCCACAGTAAAATTTCTGGGATAAATGATTACCGTTACCTTAACAGATGCAGGCCCCCTTTACACCCCAGGGGGCCCAAAGCAATGTAAAACTTAGTGAATTGCTTCCTGACGGTGATAGCCGCGCCACCATACCAGCAGATTTATCGCCGCGACGATGGCGCCGATGGCGCACACGCCCGTCCAGCCCGCATGCTGCCAGGCGGAGGCTGAGATGAGCGAGCCCGCCGCGCCGCCGATAAAGTAGCTGGTCATGTACCCGGCCGTCAGACGGTTACGGGCATCCGGCTTCACGCGGTAAATCACGGTCTGGTTGGTGATATGTACACCCTGCACGGTGAGGTCGAGCACCAGAATACCGACAATCAGCGCCAGCACGGAGACGTGTCCGTACCAGATGGCCGCCCAGGAGAGCAGGAGTAAAACCAGCCCTGCGGAGGTGGTCATATGAGATTTGCCTTTGTCGGCCAGCCCACCCGCCGGGCGCGCGCCCAGTGCGCCAGCCGCGCCTGCCAGCCCGAACAGGCCAATCACGCCTTCTGAGTAGTTAAACGGCGGTGCGGCGAGCAGAAACGCCATCGACGTCCATAGGATGCTGAAGTTAGCGAAGGTGAGACACCCCAGAACGGCGCGCGTGCGCAGGAGTTTATCCCGGGTGAAGAGGCTGAAAACGGAGGCGAGGAGCTGCGGATAGTTCAGGTGATTTTCCTGCTTCACCTTTGGCAGGCCGCGCCACAGGGCCAGCGCCATGATAACCATCAGCACGCTCGCCACCCAGTAAACGGTGCGCCAGCCACCGAGGCTCGCCAGCAGCCCGGCAACGGTTCGCGCCAGCAGGATGCCCAGCAGCAGGCCGCTCATGATAGTGCCGACCACTTTGCCGCGTTTTTCCGGGGAAGCCAGCGTCGCGGCGAGGGGAACCAGAATTTGCGCCACCACCGAGAACAGCCCCGTCAGCGCGGTGCCGATAATCATCATCGTTAACGACTGGCTGCTGGCGGTGATCAACATCCCGCCCGCCGCCAGCAGCGTCATGGAGACGATAAGCATCCGGCGCTCAAACATATCGCCTAATGGCACCAGGAACAGCAGCCCGGCCGCATAGCCGAGCTGTGCGGCGGTGACAATAAACCCGGCGGAGCTGGCTGAAAGATCGAAGGCGCGTGCGATGGTGTCGAGCAGTGGTTGTGCGTAATAGTTGCTGGCGACGGCCAGACCCGTTGCCACGGACATTAAAAGGATGAGTGCGGGGCTAAGCCCTTGAGTTGTTTTTGTCATTAGTTTCAGGAATCGTGAGTTAAGTGATTATTTTTCCGGAAACATAATAACCAATGATGGTGAATGTTGGGGAATTGTTACGTGGTGGATTGTGCGGTTAAGGTTGGGTGCGGTTTGATCCCCTCCCCCCGACCCTCTCCCAGGGGGAGAGGGTGGTCATCGTTCCCTCTTCCCCTGGGAGAGGTTAGGGTGAGGGAAAATGTTTTACTTCTGCGCCTCAAGCGCCTCTTTCACCCAGCCATCGAACTGCTGCTGGTGGGCTTTGATCCAGCCATCCACGTGGCCTTTGATATCAGCTTCGGATGATTTACCCGCGTGCATCATCGCGTTCTGGGCGTTAATGTCTGCCAGCGGCAGTTTCATCACCGAGAACAGCTTCGCCGCCGCCGGGTTTTTCTCGGCCCAGGCTTTGTTCGCCACGATATGCATGGTGTTCACCGGGAAGCCATAGTTCATGCCGTTTGGCAGTTTGGTGTCGATATCTTTCTGCTCGCCTGGCAGGGAGGAGAAGGGCACCTGCAACCACACCACGTCTTTGCCCGGCTTCAGCACGTCGCTCACCCAGTACGGCGTCCAGGTGTAGTAGATCACCGGCTTTCCTTCTTTAAAGCGGGCGATGGTGTCGGCCATCATCGCAGAGTAATTGCCGTGGCTCACGTCGACGGTCTTCGCCAGATCGAAGGCTTTGTTCTGGTGGTTAATCACCGCTTCACAGCCCCAGCCCGGCGAACAGCCCATCATGTCGGCTTTACCGTCACCGTTGGTATCAAACAGTTTTGCGATCTTCGGATCTTTCAGCTGTTCAATATTGGTGATGTGATATTTATCGGCGGTTTTCTTGTCGATCAGATATCCCTGCGCAGCGCCGGTCACAAAGGTGCCTTCGCGGTAGAATTTCTTGTCACCGCCTGCGGCGGCATACATGTCGTCGTGCAGCGGCTGCCAGTTCACGGCGGTAAAGGTGGCATCACCGGAGGCAATGGAGGTATAGCCCACGTTGTAATCCACTTCGCTGGCGGTATTCACCGTATAGCCCAGTTTCTCCAGCGCACGGCTGACAATCTGGGTCTGGAAGGACTCTTCCGAAATGGTGCTCTGCACCGGCTGCACGGTAATGCCTTTGCCCGGCAGGTCAGCGGCAACTGCGCTGGTGGAGACAAGGGTCGCAAACGCTGTGGCAAAAAGTACGTTATGTCGCATCGTTGTTCCTTATTTTGTAAATGGGCGGGTGAGTAACCCGACAGGGCCGGTGGTGTACCAGCGACGGTTGCCGCGACTACGTGAATCACGACCGACAGCCTGGGTCAGGCGGTCAAGAATGATGGCGAGGATCACAATCCCGACGCCGCCGACGGTCGCCAGCCCCATATCGAGACGGCCAATGCCGCGCAGTACCATCTGACCTAACCCGCCAACGGCAATCATCGAGGCGATCACCACCATCGACAGCGCCAGCATCAGCGTCTGGTTAACACCTGCCATAATGGTCGGCATCGCCAGCGGAAGCTGAACCTTAAACAGCATCTGACGCGGGCTGGCGCCGAACGAGCGCGATGCCTCTATCAGATTCGCAGGCACCTGGTTAATGCCCAGAATGGTCAGGCGAATAATCGGTGGCAGGGCGAAGATTATGGTCACGACCACCCCCGGTACGTTACCGATGCCGAACAGCATCACAATAGGCACCAGGTAAACGAACGCTGGCGTGGTCTGCATCGCATCCAGCAGCGGGCGGATAATCTTCGCGGCCCGGGGGCTGCGCGCCAGCCAGATCCCCATCGGCAGGCCGATCACCACGCAGAACAGCAGGGCGGTCAGCACCAGCGCCAGGGTGATCATCGCCTGAGACCACGCGCCAATCGCGCCGATGGCAATCAGGGAGATGAGCGTGGCGATCCCCATACCCGCGCTGCCGAACTGCCATGCGATCAGCGAGAACAGGATAATCGCCACCGGCGCGGGCATGCCCAGCATCAGCTGCTGGAAGCCGTTCAGGATGTAATCCACCGGGATGCGGATCCCCTGGAACACCGGACGGAAGTGGGTAACGACCCAGTCGATCCCCTCCGTTACCCAGCTATCCAGCGGGATCAGCGTCTTGTGGAACGGATCCATAATATTGAAATGCTCTGGGGCAGGCGCTGGTGCGCTGTTGAGCCAGTCTGCCGCGCCGCCGCCATCGGCAGGCGCAGGCGTCGACCCCCACGCATCGGCAGATTGCGCCGCGCTGTCCGCTGCTTCAGTGGTGCCCCATGGGTTTGATTGATCAGCCATTGTTTGTCCCCTCGCGATCTAAAGCCTGTAGCAGCATCCGCTTTGAGATGATGCCAACGTACTGTTGTTCTTCACCGACGACCGGCACGGCGCACGGCGCCTGACCCACGTGAGAGAGCAACTCGCTGAGCGGCGTTTCGGCGTCCACGGCAAGCGGAGCGTCAATCAACGCCGCATCGATTCCCTGGTTTTCGCTCAGGGCGGTTTTCAGAGAGTCGATGGAGACCACGCCGACAAATTTATTGCCGCGTTCAACCAGATAACCGTATTCACGGTCTTCGTCCTGCAACAGCTTCAGCGCGGAGCGCGGGCCAAAACCTGGCGTTTTACGAATAATGCCGTTTGGTGTTCGACGGGCAATATCTTTCGCACTGAATACGTGGCTAATATCCACGCCGCGGAAGAAGGTGCGCACATAATCATTCGCCGGATTATTGAGAATTTCATCCGGTGTGCCGACCTGCACCACTTCACCATTTTGCATAATGGCGATACGGTCGCCAATACGCATGGCTTCATCCAGATCGTGAGAAATAAAAACAATGGTGCGCTGATGTTTGGCCTGTAATTTTACCAGCTCATCCTGCATCTCGGTGCGAATTAAGGGATCGAGCGCCGAGAAGGCTTCGTCCATTAATAAAATGTCCGGATTAATCGCTAATGCACGCGCTAATCCCACACGCTGACGCATACCGCCGGAGAGTTCATCCGGATACGCATGAGCATAATTTTCCAGCCCGACCTGACGCAGTGCATCAAGGGCTTTTTCCTGACGTTCCTGAGCGGGCGTGCCGGCTAACTCCATGCCAAAGGCGGTATTATCGAGTACCGTCATGTGCGGCATCAGTGCAAATGACTGAAACACCATCGCAATTTTCTTTCTGCGCACCTCACGGAGATCTGCGTCTGATATTCTGGCGATATCCACGCCGTCTATCAGCACCTGTCCGCGGGTGGGTTCAATCAGGCGATTGAGAAGGCGAACCATAGTGGATTTACCCGAACCGGATAATCCCATGATGACAAAAATCTCGCCTTCTTCAATGGCCAGACTGGCGTCTTTAACGCCAAGCGATAGCCCGGTTTTTTCCAGAATTTGCTCTTTCGTAAGGCCTTTCTCAATATATTTGAATGCGCGCTGCGGGTGCTCGCCAAATACTTTATAAAGATTTTTCACTTCTAATTTAATTGCCATGCAATAGAGAGTGTCCTGTTATTTGTTTATGTCGATATGATTACCATGGTAAATAGTTAACTGGCATTACCCTAACATACTCAGAATCTGAGACAACCCTGGACCGGCCTGAGGGCGGAATTTTGCCGCAAGCGAAACGGCTGAATTTCCCATGAATAAAGGGCTGAGGGCGGTTTGAATTTTTCTCAATTTTTTGCTGCTGCATGGGAGAATTTCGCCTGAATTGGTGTGATTCAGGCGAATATGACGGGGAAATTACAGTGTAGTACGTAGTGGAATATTCGGCTGGAAATAATGAAATGCAGAGTTAATTAATGAACGTTAATTCATTCATTAAAAATCCCAGTCCTCGTCTTGCGTCTCCACCGCTTTACCCATCACGTACGACGAGCCGGACCCGGAAAAGAAGTCGTGGTTTTCATCGGCGTTGGGCGACAGCGCTGCGAGGATCGCCGGGTTCACCTCCGCCATTTCTGGTGGGAATAACGCTTCGTAGCCCAGGTTCATCAGCGCCTTGTTGGCGTTATAGCAGAGGAAGGCTTTTACGTCCTCTTCCCAGCCCGTTCCGGCGTACAGCTCTTCGGTATAGCTCAGCTCGTTGTCATACAGATCCATCAGTAAATCGAGGGCAAAACCTTTGAGTTCCTCGCGTTTTTCCGCGCTGACTTTCTCCAGCCCTTTCTGATACTTATAGCCGATGTAATACCCGTGTACCGCTTCATCGCGGATGATGAGGCGAATCAAATCGGCGGTGTTGGTGAGCTTGCCCCGGCTCGACCAGTACATAGGCAGCCAGAAGCCGGAATAGAAGAGGAAAGATTCCAGGAACACGCTGGCGATCTTCTTCTTCAGCGGCTCGTCGGCCCGGTAATATTCCAGCACCAGATCTGCCTTGCGCTGCAATGACGCGCTCTCTTCACTCCAGGCGTAGGCCGCGTCCACGTCTCTGGTCTGGCACAGGGTGGAGAAAATCGAGCTGTAGGAGCGGGCATGGACCGCCTCCATAAAGCTGATGTTCGACATTACCGCCTCTTCGTGCGGGGTCAGCGCGTCGCTCATCAGCGCGGGCGCACCCACGGTATTCTGAATGGTGTCCAGCAGCGTCAGGCCGGTAAAGACGCGGATTGTCAGCTGCTGCTCGGCATGGCTCAGGGTTTGCCAGGCCGGAATATCGTTGGAGAGCGGGACCTTTTCCGGCAGCCAGAAGTTGCTGGTCAGGCGGTTCCAGACCTCCAGGTCTTTATCATCCTGAATTTTGTTCCAGTTAGCGGCACTTACGCGTGACAGTTTCATCCTTTCTCCTTACAGCGCGCAGGACACGCAGCCTTCAATTTCGGTGCCTTCCAGCGCGAGCTGGCGCAGGCGAATGTAGTACAGCGTTTTGATGCCTTTCTTCCACGCGTAGATCTGCGCTTTGTTGATATCCCGCGTGGTGGCGGTGTCCGGGAAGAAGAGCGTCAGCGACAGCCCCTGATCCACATGTTTAGTCGCCTCGGCGTAGGTATCAATGATCTTTTCCGGGCCAATCTCATAGGCGTCCTGGTACAGCGCCAGATTCTCGTTGGTCATAAACGGGGCAGGGTAGTAGACACGCCCGGTTTTGCCTTCCTTACGGATTTCAATCTTCGACACGATGGGATGGATGCTCGACGTGGCGTGATTGATATAGGAAATGGAGCCGGTTGGCGGCACCGCCTGAAGGTTCTGGTTATAAATGCCGTAGCGCATCACCTCTTCACGCAGCTGTTGCCACATCTCACGCGTCGGCAGGGTGATGCCAGCGCGGGCAAACAGCGCGCGTACTTTTTCGGTTTTCGGCTGCCAGTCGCCTTCCAGATACTGGCTGAAATACTCTCCGCTGGCGTAGCGGGACTGCTCAAAGCCTGCGAACCGCTGGTGGCGTTCGCGCGCCAGCATCATCGAGGTATGCAGCACATGCCAGGTGATGGTGTAGAAATAAAGGTTGGTGAAATCCAGCCCTTCCGGGCTGCCGTAGGCGATGCCCTCCCGCGCCAGATATCCGTGCAGGTTCATCTGCCCAAGGCCGATGGCATGCGACGCGGCGTTGCCCGCCTCAATAGACGGTACGCTGCGGATGTGGCTCATGTCCGATACCGCCGTCAGCCCGCGAATGGCGGTCTCTACCGTGCGGCCAAAATCGGGTGAATCCATGGTATGGGCAATATTTAGCGACCCGAGGTTACAGGAGATATCCTTGCCCACGTCCGCGTAGTCGAGGTTCTCGTCGTAGCTGGACGCGCTGTTGACCTGCAAAATCTCCGAGCACAGATTGCTCATGTTGATGCGCCCGGCAATCGGGTTAGCGCGGTTCACCGTGTCCTCGTACATGATGTACGGATAGCCGGACTCAAACTGAATTTCAGCCAGCGTCTGGAAGAAATCGCGGGCGTTGATGGTTTTTTTGCGAATGCGATCGTCGGCCACCAGCTCGTCGTACAGCTCGCTTATCGCCACGTCGCCAAAGGCTTTGCCGTAAATCCGCTCAACGTCATACGGTGAGAAGAGCGCCATGTCGGCATTCTCTTTAGCCAGCTTAAACGTGATATCCGGGATCACCACGCCAAGCGACAGGGTTTTGATGCGGATCTTTTCGTCGGCGTTTTCACGTTTGGTATCCAGAAAACGCAGAATGTCCGGGTGGTGCGCGTGCAGATAAACCGCACCCGCGCCCTGACGTGCGCCAAGCTGGTTGGCGTATGAGAAGGCATCTTCCAGCATCTTCATCACCGGGATGACGCCGGAAGACTGGTTTTCGATGCGCTTAATCGGCGCGCCCGCTTCCCGCAGGTTCGAAAGCAGAAACGCCACGCCGCCGCCGCGTTTCGAAAGCTGTAGCGCCGAATTCACCGCACGGCCAATCGACTCCATATTGTCTTCAATACGCAGCAGGAAGCAGGAGACCAGTTCGCCGCGCTGGGCTTTCCCACAGTTAAGGAACGTTGGCGTGGCGGGCTGGAAGCGACCGGAGAGGATCTCCTCCGTGAGTCTTTCGGCCAGCGCTTCATCGCCCTGCGCCAGCGTCAGCGCCACCATCACCACCCGATCTTCAAAGCTTTCTAAATAGCGTTTGCCGTCAAAGGTTTTCAGGGTGTAGCTGGTGTAATACTTCCACGCGCCGAGAAACGTCTGGAAGCGAAAACCGCTGGCGTGCGCCCGTTCAAACAATGCCACCACGAAGGCGCGGTCGTAGCGGGTGAGGACACGCTCTTCGTAATAACCCTCTTTTACCAGCCAGTCGAGACGTTCCTGCTGGCTGCCAAAGACGACGCTGTTCGGGCGTACGTGAGCGGCAAAAAAGGCGTCCACCGCCTCATGATCTTTGCCAAACTGAATGCGCCCCTCGCGGTCATAGAGGTTTAGCATGGCGTTTAATGCGTGGTAATCCGGCGTCGCCTGAATCACGCGTTCTGCGGTTGTCGTTGCCAAAATTCGTTCACTCCTTTACGCACGTTCTCTACGTCCTGCTGTGTCCCCATCAGTTCAAAACGATAGAGATACGGCACGCCGCATTTTTGAGAGATGACATCCCCGGCGCGGGCAAAGGCCTCGCCGAAGTTGCGATTGCCTGCGGCGATCACGCCGCGAATCAGCTGCCGGTTATGGGGATCGTTCAGAAAGCGGATCACCTGACGAGGCACAGCCCCTGCGGTGCCGCCACCGCCATAGCTGGGCACCACCAGAATGTAGGGTTCGTCTACCTGAATACGCTCCCGCTCGTTCAGCGGAATGCGTATCGCGGGCAGCCCGAGACGCTCCATAAACCGAAGCGTGTTTTCCGAGCTGCTGGAAAAGTAGACCAGCGTGCTCATGCACTGACGCCCTGAGCGGCAAGGCGGTTGATCATGTCCGGACGGAAGCCAGACCAGCTGGTGTCGCCGGCAACGACAACCGGAAGCTGACGGAAACCCTGCGCCCGCAGGGTGTCTGCCGCGTCGGGCACCTGATCAATATTGACCATCTCAAATGCCACGCCGCGGCTCTCCATCGCCCGTTTCGTGGCGTGGCACTGAACACAATCGTTACGAGTGTAAATAATAATGCTCATGATTCGTATTTCCATTTAGAATGAGAGAACGGCGCGAGTAAACGCGTCATGTTGTGTGTGTCTTGCTAAAGGGAATACTAGATGTAGTTGAGATAAGTTTCAACCACACAAGATATGGGAAATACAGATTAATAAGGCCCCAACGATGAGCCTGGCGGGGCAGGGCGGGCTGTGCGGGTTTTTCAGGCTGTCAGGCAAAGAAAAGCCCCGGCGCCTGAGGCGACCGGGGCTGAGAACGCGCGCTTACTTACGCAGGCTAAGCAGGGCGCCGACAAAAATCCCGACCGCCGCGACCGTTCCCAGCGTACAAAGTGGTTTTTCACGTACGAAGGTGGTGGCGCAGCTGGCCATGTCGCAGGCCGCCTGAGTGGTACGTGAGCGGCCATTCATCCTTGCCCGCGTTTCACGCAGCAGAGACTGAGCCTTACGTTTCGCGGCATCTGCTTCGTCCTTCGCGTCAGAGCCCCAGGATTTCAATACGGCTTCCAGCGTGTCCGCTAATTGGCTGACATCGTTACGAATATCCTGTGTGTCGTCATTAATATCGTTTCGGTTCGGTCTGTTAAACATACGATCCTCCATAATTTGTGTTCCCGTTTAGTTTAGTCCAGAAATGTAATATCTGAAGCGAGTCACGGCTTATCGGGCAGTTTATGGAATATTCTGAAAGCCCTGCTAATGCTGAATACTGTAAGGTTGCCGGGCAGGAATGATAATGAGGAAAAGATATGTATTTACGACCCGATGAGGTGGCGCGCGTTCTTGAAAAAGAAGGGTTCACCATGGATGAGGTAACATCAAAAGCGTACGGATATCGCCGTGGTGAGAATTATGTTTACGTCAACCGTGAAGCAAGAATGGGGCGTACTGCTCTCATTATTCACCCGACACTCAAAGACAGAAGCCTGTCATTTGCTGAGCCCGCCTCGGATATTAAAACCTGCGATCATTATCAGCAATTTCCGCTCTATTTAGGCGGCGAGACGCATGAACATTATGGTATTCCGCACGGTTTCAGCTCGCGTATGGCGCTGGAGCGGTTCCTGAAAGGGCTGTTTGGCGACGTACAATAACTCTGCGACTGGCCTGAGCCAGTCGCCTTACCTTACGCTTTTGCCTGGCTATAAGGGCTGACTTTAAACAGGCGGCGGCAGTAGTCAAGAAAGTAACCGTACACCGCACCCATCAGCATGGATACCACGATATTTGAACTTACCGCAGCGGCGATTTGATGCCAGTCTGCGCCCACCGTCAGCAAAATAACCACATACACCGGGGACTGGAACGTCACGTAAGCCAGCACGTCCGCCAGGTTTTTTACCCAACCCGCCGGGCTAATACGCCGGGCTAAACGCATCACTGCATCGCGATACAGGCCGTACGGCCAGGCAATCATGATATTCACCGGAATGGCCACCAGGCGCGACGAGAGGGATTGCTCAAAGGACATTCCCGACAGGAAAATTTCAATCAGCATATTCACGACGGAACAGTAAACGACCATCGCGAACGTATCCGCTACCGCATGGCGCAGGCGAGACTGCGGTGAGAACATGTCTGAACTCCTCGAACAGGACAAAAAAGTGGCGTTTTACCTACGGCCTTTAGTGCTTTAGGTTGGTTTGTTATGAGTGTATAGCGTATCTCTCTGGCTTTTAACTAACAAGTAGTGATTAATTTTTATTTACTGGCGCTTTAGCCATAAAATTCTCTAAAGTTGTGCGTTTTTTGCGCGCTTCGTTATTTTCTCTCCTTGTCCATATTTTATTAAAATAAATCAATGGATTAGTTTATCAGTGCGCGTGTAAAACCTCTGTTGTGTGGGAGAGTGGAGGCGGTTTTTTGAACTGTTTTAAAAAGGGGTTTTTGGCCTGGGGAAGGGCGGTATATTACGCATTAAAACAGACATATATTTCGGGGTTATATTAACGGGATATTCTAAAACATTTACAATAATGTCAAAACGTCAGGGTGGGTAGATATCAGAACAAAAATCAATTATTCTGTTGCCTGATTTATGTTATACACACGAAGAAAGGTTTTTCATTATTATGGCTTTAACGTTACAGAATCTTAATAATATTCGTACCCTCCGGGCGCTGGCACGTGAATTATCCATGGATGTTCTGGAAGAAGTGCTGGAAAAATTCCGGATTGTCACTGAAGAAAAACGCAGCGAGCAGGCTGAATTAGAGCGTCAACGCGCTGAACAGCAGGATAAAATTAATGCTCTGCTGGAACTGATGAAAGCTGACGGTATTTCTCCGAGCGATCTGTTAGGCAGTGATCTGGCGCAGGCGGGTCAGCCGACGAAAAAACGTAAAGCGCGTGCGGCGAAATATCGTTTTATTGACGCGAACGGTGAAGAAAAAACCTGGACCGGCCAGGGGCGTACGCCAAAGCCAATTGCAACCGCACTGGCAAACGGTAAATCGCTGGACGATTTCCTGATCTGATGATTATTCGGGCGGTGTATTCCGCCCGATTATTGACTTAGCAGACGCCAAAGTCACCGTCTTCGGAGTACAGAACCACGTCCGCCGCTTTCAGGTGATATTTCTCGCCCTGCTCATTGCTGGCCTGCACAGCCACAATGTTTTCACCATTCACTTCGAGCACTTTCAGTTTCGGACCGCCCTGACGCGGTTGTACATAATCACCGACAGAAAACATAGCACCTCCTCATCATTGTCATGATCTTCACCATAGCCCACGTTCGGGGGCGGGGTACAGTCTAATCTTTCAGACACTCCTTATCAGGTACGTCGGTTCCACGGCATCACTTTCAGCAATCAGCGCGTTTGCCTGCTGCGGCGAAATAAGAGGAAGAGACATTGCGTTTCCTTACGGTCAATTTCAGAACAGTAGAGCATTTAAGGCGGGGGTTTAAGCCAGTGTAAAGAGGGTAAAGGCAGGTAAAAGCGCGAGAGACGCATGGCAGTTAACCGTAAACTGGCTACGCTTAGAGAAGTGTCTTTTATAATTTTCAATTGGTTAGCTTGCACGGAGTTTTTTATGGGTTTTTGGCGCGTTGTTTTTACGATTATTCTCCCGCCGCTGGGCGTGCTGCTTGGCAAGGGGCTGGGCTGGGCGTTTATTCTGAATATCCTTCTGACCATCCTGGGCTACTTCCCCGGTCTTATCCACGCGTTTTGGGTTCAGACGAAGAGCTAGGTACGCCACAGTAAGTCACTGTAGATCCGGGTCAGCACGCCTTCCGGGCCAAACTGCTGTTTGATCCAGCGCGTGACCTGACCGGTCGCCGCATGCTGTGTGGCGAGCAGCATGCGCGAATCCTGACGTGGATTATTGATCCGCCGCGTTACCAGCAGCCCTTCCTCCACCGCCTCACGCGTCATATATTCCGGTAAAAAGCCAATACCTTCCCCCAGGATCTGACACTGGCATTTCGTGTTGAAGTCCGGCACCAGAATCGCCTCCTGACCGTGAAGCAGCCAGCCCACCTTCTTGTTGATGGTATGCGCGGTGTCCTCGACCATGATATTGGGATACAGACGCAGCTGACTTTCGGAAATGGGCTCCGGGGCGAACGCCAGCGGATGCGTGGGCGCGATGGCAAATACCCAGCGGATCGCCCCTATCTCGGTGTAATCAATGCCGCCGCCGTCCAGCAGCGTATCCGGCGCGCCAATGGCGATATTGGCCTGATTATTAATGATGGAATCCCAGACGCCGTTATACACCTCGGTCGTCACCGTGATCTGGCAGGTGGGAAACTGTTTTTTCAGCACCTGGAGCAAACGCGCGGTATGGCGTGGCGTATACAAAAGCTGATTTATGCAGATGCGCACCCGCGTCTCAATGCCCTGAGAAATGGTATCAATCCCGCGCTTGATGGCATGAAAGTCATTCAGCAGGTCGGTCGCTTTACGATAAAAATAAAAACCGGATTCGGTCAGCTCAATGCTGCGCGTGTTGCGTACAAACAGCACCACGTCCAGTCCGGTCTCCATGCGTTTGATGGTGTAACTGATGGCGGAGGTGGTCACGCCCAGTTCGGCAGCCGCTTTGCTAAAACTGCCAAAACGTGCCGCGGTGGTGAAGGCCAGCAAATTCTCTTCGGTAAAGATGGAATTCATATTATGGCTCCTGGTGACCATCAGTTTTGAACATATTTTAACAGCGGCGTTACATCATAGTTGATGTCGATCACAGTTCTGGATTTTTACGTAGAACCGCGCTGTGTAAGGCTTTTTCAGCCATAAGGATAATGCAGCCTGAAGCGCGTAAAAGCGGTAAAACATAAGAAAAGGTTGCACAGACGCACATTTCTCCCGGACTGTTGAATTTAACTCAACAATGAATTGCGTGTCGATGAATCATTTTTAAGCGGATTCTTTTATGACCAGGCTGTTGCTATTCTCAGGTCATCAGAAGTGAAACATAGGGAGTCTGAATATGTCTGCAACTGCACTGGTTACAGAATTTCTGCTGGCGGCAGAAGAGGGCAATATCGACGCGCTAAAAGCCTGCCTGGAGAAAGGCGTGGATATTAACGCGACCAACCGCCAGAAAAGAACCGCCATTATTATTGCCAGCCTGAAAAAGCATTACGCCTGTGTGGAGTTTTTAATTGCCGCCGGGGCGGATATTGATAAACAGGACCAGACCTGTTTTAACCCCTTCCTGATCGGCTGCCTGACCAATGATTTAACCCTGCTGCGCATTGTCCTTCCGGCAAATCCGGATCTCGATCGTCTGACGCGCTTTGGCGGCGTGGGCATTACCCCTGCCAGTGAAAAAGGGCACGTTGAAATCGTGCGTGAGCTGCTGGAAAAAACCGACATCAACGTCAACCACACCAATTTTGTCGGCTGGACGCCGCTGCTGGAGGCCATCGTATTAAACGACGGCGGCGCAAAGCAGCAGGAAATTGTGAAGCTGCTGCTCGATCACGGCGCGAACCCGCACATGACCGATAAATACGGCAAAACCCCGCTCGAGCTGGCGCGGGAAAAAGGCTTCAACGCGATCGCAGACCTGCTGCTGGCGGCAGGCGCATAGTGCATTCGGTCAGCCTTCCCCTGGCTGGCCGTTAATCAATAAACGCATTGTTACCGACGTGCATTTAGCACGACGGCGGCCCCCTTTTATCTTAAACAGGTGAAAATAATGCCAACCAAAATCGTCATAAAAAAGAATACGTATTTCGATTCGGTTTCCTTAATGTCGGTTTCCACCAAAGCCAATAAATTGCCGGGCGTCGAGCAGGCGTTTGTGGCGATGGCGACGGAAATGAACAAAGGGGTATTAAAAAACCTCGGGCTATTAACGCCGGAATTAGCGGACGCGAAAAACGGCGACCTGATGATCGTTATTAAAGGCGACGCGGCGAATGAGGAAACCCTGGCCGCCATTGAAGCGTTATTCACGCGTAAAGAGCGCACTGGCTCCCATGAAGCACGCTACGCGACGATTGCCAGCGCCAAAACCCATCGTCCGGACAGCAACCTTGCGGTGATTTCCGTCAACGGCACCTTCGCCGCGCGGGAAGCGCGCCAGGCGCTGGAAAACGATCTTAACGTGATGCTGTTCTCCGATAACGTATCGCTCGACGACGAGCTGGCGCTGAAGCAGCTGGCGCATGAAAAGGGTCTGCTGATGATGGGGCCAGACTGCGGCACCGCCATTATCAACGGCGCGGGGCTGTGCTTCGCCAACGCGGTGCGTCGCGGGCAGATTGGCATCGTTGGCGCCTCCGGCACCGGCAGCCAGGAGCTGAGCGTGCGCATTCACGAGTTCGGCGGCGGCGTGTCGCAGCTGATTGGCACCGGCGGACGCGATCTCAGCGAGAAGATCGGCGGCCTGATGATGCTCGATGCCATCGACATGCTGGAGGCGGACGACGCGACCCGGGTGATAGCGCTCATCTCCAAACCGCCTGCACCCGCGGTGGCTGAGAAAGTACTGGCCCGGGCACGCGCCTGCCGCAAGCCTGTGGTTGTGTGCTTCCTGGGCCGCAACGAACCGCCAGCCGATGAAGACGGTTTGCAGTTTGCTCGTGGCACCAAAGAGGCGGCCCTGAAAGCGGTGCTGCTTACCGGCATTAAAAAAGACGACCTGGATTTACATCCGCTCAACTGGCCGCTGATCGAAGAGGTACGCGCCCGCCTGACGCCGCAGCAGAAGTACATTCGCGGCCTGTTCTGCGGCGGCACCCTGTGCGACGAAGCGATGTTTGCCGTGCTGGAGAAATTTGACAATGTTTACAGCAACATCCAGCCGGATCCGGCCAGGCGTCTGAAAGACATCAGCGTCAGCCAGGCCCACACCTTCCTTGATTTCGGTGACGACGACTTCACCAACGGCAAGCCACACCCGATGATCGACCCGACCAACCGCATCAGCCGCCTGCTACAGGAGGCGCGCGATCCGCAGGTGGGGGTGATCGTGATGGATTTCGTGCTTGGCTTTGGCGCGCATGACGATCCGGTTGGGGTGATGATCGAGGCGATCAAAGAGGCACAGGCGATCGCGAAAGCCGACAACCGTCCGCTGGAAATTCTCGGCTACGTGCTCGGCACCGATCAGGATCCGCAGTCGTTGGCGCAGCAGTGCCAGCTGCTGACTGATGCAGGCGTCATCTGGGCCAGCAGCAGCACCAATACCGGATTACTGGCACGCGAATTTGTCTGCAAAGGGGAGAGAGTATAATGACGATCTTATTCAACCAGCCGCTGAACGTGATTAACGTCGGGATTGCGATGTTCAGCGACGACCTCAAAAAACAGCACGTTCCCGTGACCCAGCTCGACTGGACGCCGCCGGGGCAGGGCAATATGCAGGTGGTGGACGCGCTGGATCGGCTGGCGGAAAAACCGCTGGCGGAGAAAATTGCCGCCGCGAACAAAATTGCCCTTGAGCGGATTATTCAGTCCCATCCGGTGCTGGTGGGCTATGACCAGGCGATCAACGTGGTGCCGGGCATGACCCGCACCACCATTCTGCACGCCGGTCCGCCCGTCTCCTGGGAGAACATGTGCGGGGCAATGAAAGGCGCGGTTACCGGCGCGCTGGTGTTTGAAGGGCTGGCGAAAGATCTGGACGATGCGGCAAGGATCGCCGCCTCCGGAGATATTACGTTCTCGCCTTGCCACGAGCACGACTGCGTGGGCTCGATGGCGGGCGTCACCTCCGCGTCGATGTTTATGCACATCGTTGAGAACAAAACCTACGGCAACCGCGCCTTCACCAACCTCAGCGAGCAGATGGCGAAGATCCTGCGCATGGGGGCTAACGACCAGAGCGTGATCGAGCGCCTGAACTGGATGCGCGACGTGCTCGGCCCGATGCTGCGCGACGCGATGAAGATTATCGGCGAAATCGACCTGCGCCTGATGCTGGCCCAGGCGCTGCACATGGGCGACGAGTGCCACAACCGCAACAACGCGGGCACCACGCTGCTTATTCAGGCGCTGACGCCGGGGCTGATCCAGGCGGGCTATCCGGTGGCGCAGCAGCGTGAAGTGTTCGAGTTTGTCGCCAGCAGCGACTACTTCTCCGGTCCGACGTGGATGGCGATGTGTAAGGCCGCGCTGGATGCCGCCCACGGCATTGAGTACAGCACCGTCGTCACCACCATGGCGCGCAACGGCTACGAGTTCGGCCTGCGCGTTTCCGGCCTGCCGGGGCAGTGGTTCACCGGCCCGGCGCAGCAGGTGATCGGCCCGATGTTCGCGGGCTATAAGCCGGAAGACTCCGGGCTGGATATCGGCGACAGCGCGATTACCGAAACCTACGGCATCGGCGGCTTTGCAATGGCGACGGCCCCGGCCATCGTTGCGCTGGTGGGCGGCACGGTGGAGGAAGCCATCGATTTTTCTCGCCAGATGCGCGAAATCACCCTCGGCGAAAACCCGAACGTCACCATTCCGCTGCTGTCGTTTATGGGCATCCCGACCGCCATCGACATCATGAAGGTCGCGGGCAGCGGCATTCTGCCGGTCATTAATACCGCCATTGCCCACAAGGACGCCGGGATCGGCATGATTGGGGCGGGCATCGTTCACCCGCCGTTTAGCTGTTTTGAAAAGGCGCTGTTAACCTTCCGCGATCGCTACGTTCTATAAGGTATGCATCCATGAAAAACATGAAACTGGAGTGGAAAAGAGGTGACTGGGCAGCTTATTTCGGGTTGATGACCAACAACCTGACCAATTTGCTGACCATGATGGGGCTGCTCATTTTTGTCGTCGGCATCCCGAAGGAGATTGTTTATGGACGCATCGCGCCAGCCTTCGGGCTGGCGGTGCTGGTGGCGAGTCTTTGCTATACGTGGTTTGGCCTGCAAATGGCGCGCGCCACCGGACGAACGGACGTCACCGCGCTGCCGTCCGGCCCAAGCGCGCCGTCGATTTTTACCGTGACCTTCCTGGTCTTAATGCCGGTTTACCAGCAAACCGGCGATGCGGATTTCGCGATTCAGATTGGCCTGGTGTGGTGCTTTGTGGAAGCGATGATCCTCGCGGGCGGTTCCTTCCTGGGGGAAACCATCCGCAAGATGATCCCGCGTACCGTGCTGCTGTCGTGCTTGTCCGGTCTTGGCCTGCTGCTGCTGGCGATGAACCCGATGTTGCAGGCGTTCGAAGCGCCGACCGTGTCGTTTATCGTCCTGCTGCTGATCTTCATTAACTGGTTCGGTAAAAAGCCGATTTTCGCCAAAATCCCGACCGGCCTGCTGCTGTTAATTGCCGGTACTCTGCTTGCGTGGATCTCCGGCCTGCAAAGCCCGGATGCCATTAAAGCGTCCATGTCATCATTCGGCTTTAACCCGCCAGAAGTGCACGTGGACAGCTTCATGCAGGGACTGCCGCACGCGCTGCCGTATCTGGCGTCCGCCGTACCGCTGGGGCTGGCGAACTACATCTTTGACCTGGAGAACATTGAAAGCGCCCACGCGGCGGGGGATGAATACCCGACCCGCAAGGTAATGCTGGCGAACGGTCTGGCCTCGATGCTCGGCTGCCTGATGGGCAATCCGTTCCCGGTCACGGTCTACGTCGGCCATCCTGGCTGGAAAGCGATGGGCGCCAGCATCGGCTACACCCTGGCGTCCGGCGTGACCATGTTCATCGTGCCGCTGTTCGGGCTGGGGGCCTTTATGCTCGCCATCATACCGATGACCGCCATCGTGCCGATTCTGGTGTTTATCGGCGTCGTCACCGCCAACCAGGTGGTGAGGGAGACCCCGAAAGTGGAGGTGCCCGTCATCTTCATCTGCCTGTTCCCGTGGATCGCCAACTGGGCGCTGACCATGATGAACAGCGTGATGAGCGCGGCGGGGACCAGCGCGGCGAAAATCGGCACTGACGTGCTGCACAGCAAGGGGATCTACTACGAAGGCCTGATGCATCTCGGCAACGGCGCGCCGCTCGCCAGCATGCTCTGGGGCTGTATCGCCATCTTCGCCATCCTCAACAAACCGCTGCGTGGGGCCGTCGCGGCGGCCGGTGGAGCGCTGCTGGCGCTGTTTGGGGTGATCCACGCGCCGGTGGTGGGCTTTGCCGAGGGCAGTTCCCTGATGTTCGTCACGGCCTACCTGATGATGGGCGGGATGTTTGTGGTGAAGCATGTGCTGGATACCTCTGTTAATCCCCCTCTCCCTGTGGGAGAGGGCCGGGATGAGGGCACCAGAACGCACCTTCTAAAGGAAACAAAATGAAAGAGCTTATGGTCGTCGCCATCGGCGGCAACAGCATTATCAAAGACAACGCCAGCCAGTCGATTGAGCATCAGGCGCAGGCGGTCAAAGCGGTGGCAGAGTCGGTGCTCGAAATGCTGGCCTCGGACTATGACATCGTGCTCACCCACGGCAATGGCCCCCAGGTGGGGCTGGATCTGCGCCGCGCCGAAATCGCCCACGAGCGGGAAGGGCTGCCGCTGACCCCGCTGGCAAACTGCGTGGCGGATACCCAGGGCGGGATCGGCTACCTGATCCAGCAGGCGCTCAACAACCGCCTGGCGGCGCGCGGGGAACAAAAAGCGGTCACGGTCGTCACCCAGGTGGAGGTGGATAAAAACGATCCTGGTTTTACGCACCCGACGAAACCCATCGGCGCGTTCTTCAGCGAGGCGCAGCGCGACGAACTGCAACTTGCGCACCCGGACTGGCATTTTGTTGAGGATTCAGGCCGGGGGTATCGCCGCGTGGTGGCTTCACCGCAGCCGCGGCGCATCGTTGAGTCGGATGCCATCAAGGCGCTGACGCAGAAAGGATTTGTGGTGATCGGCGCGGGGGGCGGAGGCATTCCTGTGGTGCGCAGTGAACAGGGCGATTACCAGAGCGTGGACGCGGTGATAGATAAAGATCTCTCCACCGCGCTGCTGGCGCGCGAGATCCGCGCCGACGTGCTGGTGATCACCACCGGCGTGGAGAAAGTGTGCATCCACTTCGGCAAGCCGAATCAACAGGCGCTGAGCACGGTGAACGTGGCGCAGATGACGCGCTACATGGAAGAAGGGCATTTTCCGGCTGGCAGCATGTTGCCGAAAATCGTCGCCTCGCTGGAATTTTTACGCCATGGCGGCAGGAGGGTGATCATTACCTCGCCGGACTGCCTGCCCGCGGCGCTGCGCGGTGAAACGGGTACCCACATTATTAATGAAGGAAGATAAGATGAGTGAGAATAAAAGCCGCCGCGAGTTTATCAGCCAGAGCGGCAAAATGGTTACCGCCTGCGCGCTGTTTGGCGCCACGGGTTCCGTCGCGTATGCTGCCGATTCAGCAAGGGCAACCTGCGAGACGGGTAAACCGATGAACATCACCGCAAAACATTACTATCTCGACAACGTGCTGCTGGAAGCCGGGTTTAACTTCGACGGCAGCGTGGCGACAAGTACCCGCACCGAGCTGAAAACGCTGGAAATCAAAGACGGGAAAATCGTCGCCCTGCGCGACAACAACAGCCACGCGGACGCGACCCTGCCGCACTTCGACGCGGGCAAAAAGCTGATGCTCCCGGCGATGCGCGACATGCACATCCATCTGGATAAAACCTTCTACGGCGGCCCGTGGCGCTCCCTGAACCGTCCGGCGGGCACCACCATTCAGGACATGATCCGCCTGGAGCAGAAGCTGTTGCCGGAGTTACAGCCCTACACGCAAGAACGCGCCGAAAAGCTGATCGACCTGCTCCAGTCCAAAGGGTCAACCATCGCCCGCAGCCACTGCAACATAGAGCCGGTTTCCGGCCTGAAAAACCTGGAAAATTTGCAGGCGGTACTGGCGCGCCGGGGCGCAGGCTTTGACTGCGAAATCGTTGCCTTCCCGCAGCACGGCCTGCTGCTGTCTCATTCTGAAAAGCTGATGCGCGAGGCGATGCAGGCGGGGGCGCATTACGTGGGCGGGCTGGACCCGACCAACGTCGACGGCGCGATGGAGAAATCCCTCGACACCATGTTCCAGATTGCGCTGGATTACGACAAAGGGGTGGACATTCACCTGCATGAAACCAGCCCGGCGGGCGTGGCGGCGGTGAACTACATGGTCGAAACCGTGGAGAAAACGCCGGCGCTGAAGGGGAAGCTGACCATCAGCCACGCCTTCGCCCTGGCGACGCTTAACGAGCAAGAGGTGGATGAGATCGCCACCCGCATGGCGGCACAACAGGTGACCATCGCCTCCACCGTGCCGATTGGCACTCTGCACATGCCGCTGAAGCAGCTGCGTGATAAAGGCGTGTTTGTCATGACCGGTACCGACAGCGTGATCGACCACTGGTCGCCGTACGGTCTGGGGGACATGCTGGAGAAAGCCAACCTCTATGCACAGCTCTATATTCGCCCGAATGAGCAGACGCTTTCGCGCGCGCTGGGCATCGCCACCGGCGACGTGCTGCCGCTAAACGATAAAGGTGAGCGCGTGTGGCCGAAAGCGCAGGATGACGCCAGCTTTGTGCTGGTGGATGCCTCCTGTTCCGCCGAGGCCGTGGCACGCATCTCTCCGCGTACCGCTACGTTCCATAAGGGGAGTCTGGTCTGGGGCTCTGTGGGTTAATGTGGTGCCGGGTGGCGCTGCGCTTACCCGGCCTACGGTTCGGAGATTTTGTAGGTCGGGTAAGGCGAAACCGCCACCCGACAATGCAGTATACTGCTATGCACATTCTTAAAGAGGGATCAGCCATGGCACAAAACATCTACGACAATCCGGCGTTTTTCGAAGGCTACGCTCAGCTTCCGCGCTCGGTGCAGGGGCTGGACGGCGCGCCGGAGTGGCCTGCGCTCAGGGCGATGCTGCCGGATTTAACCGGCAAATCGGTTATCGATCTTGGCTGCGGCTATGGTTGGTTCTGCCGCGCGGCGCGTGAGCTGGGCGCGTCTGACGTCACGGGCGTGGATATCTCCGAAAAGATGCTCGCTCGCGCAGTGGAGCTCACCGCCGATCCACAGATTCACTATCAGCGTAGCGATCTGGAGTCTCTCAAGCTCAACGAGAACAGCCTCGATCTGGTCTACAGCTCGCTGGCGCTGCACTATCTGCCGGAACTGAACACATTATTTGCCCACGTTCAGCGCGCGCTTAAACTCGGCGGTTGCCTGGTCTTCTCTATGGAGCACCCGATTTACACCTGCGCCTCCCGTCAGGGCTGGCTGACGGACAACAGCGGCGAGCGGTTCTGGGGCGTGAACCATTATCAGGACGAAAGCCAGCGCGTCAGCAACTGGCTGGCAGACGGGGTGATTAAATACCACCGTACGCTGGGCACCACGCTCAACGCGCTGATCAAGGCCGGATTAACAATAAGCGAAGTCAATGAGTGGGGACCAACGCAGGCGCAAATTGACGCCTGGCCCGCGCTGGCAGAAGAGGCAGAGCGCCCGATGCTGGTGCTGATCGCCGCCCGTAAGGCTTAATAACCGACTTTATACACCCGCCCGCTCTGCACCCCTTCGACGCTGCGGCGGTAAGCCTGCGCAACGGTCGCGGCGGGAACGCTTTCAAAGCCCGGGAAGAAGCCGTCGTACGCTTCGGCGGATTCGGTCAGCACCGTCGGGCTGATCAGATTAATGCGAATACCGCGCGGCAGTTCACAGGCCGCGGCGCGCACAAACCCTTCCAGCGCGGCGTTAACCGTGGTGGCATTCACGCCCTGGGCAATCGGCTCGTGCGCCACAATCCCGCTTATCAGCGTAATCGAGCCACATTCGTTCAGGAAGTGCTGGCCGGTCAGCGCCAGACGAACCTGCCCCAGCAGCTTATCCTGCAAACCCTGGTTGAACTCGCCGTCGGTCATGGTTGAGAGCGGGCCGAAGTGCAACCCTCCGCTGGCGGAGACAATCGCATCCACCGGACCGATCTTTTTGAACAGCGCCTGCACGCTCGCCTGCGAGGTGATATCCACCTGATGATCGCCCTGCGTGCGACCCACGCGGATCACCTCGTGGCGACGGCTTAGCTCTTCTGTCACAGCACGACCGACGGTACCGCTGGCACCAATAATGACGATTTTCATAGCAGACTCCTTATGTTGTGAGCCTTCATTCTTTAATAAATAAAAATTCAGATAAACTGGGCTGATGTTAGAAGATTACTAACCAGAGGTTCGTAATATGGATAAGCTTCGCGGCATGGAGACGTTCATCGCGGTGGTGGAAAGCGGCAGCTTTACCGGCGCGGCGGCCCGGCTGGAGATGTCGGCGGTAATGGTCGGGAAGTATATTGCGCAGCTGGAATCGCAGCTCGGTACGCGGCTGCTGGAGCGCAACACCCGTCGCCAGAGCCTGACGGATGCCGGACGCGTTTATTTCGAAGAGGCCAGGCGCGTGCTGGAGCAGGTCTCGATTGCTGAAAACGCGGTTGAGCGTCTGCGAGCCACGCCCGCCGGCACCCTGCGCGTGACGGCGCCTACCTCGTTTGGCGGCTGCGTTATCGCGCCTCTGACGGCCACGTTTTTGCAGCGTTACCCGGAAGTGCGCATCGAACTGGATCTCACCAACCGAATGGTGGATCTGGTAGAGGAAGGGGTCGATCTGGCCATTCGTATCGGTGAGATCCGTAATGAGGATCTGGTGGCGAAATACCTGTGTCCCTACAACATGGTGATCTGCGCCGCGCCGGATTATCTGGCGCGTCACGGTACGCCGCAAACGCCAGCCGATCTGGTGGATCACCTGTGCCTGTCGCACACGGTCTGGACGGCGCGTAACGAGTGGCGGCTGCCGGGAGTGGAAGGCGAAGTGCGCTGGAAGCGTGATGCCGTCTTACGATGCAATGACGGCTACGGCTTACGCATGGCGGCGCGAGCCGGGGCGGGACTCCTGCTGCAACCGGAAGTGCTGGTGGCGGAAGAGCTGGCGAGCGGCAGGCTGGTTCGGGTTCTGGAAGCGTTTACGCCCGCGCCGAGGCCGGTGCATTTACTGTGGCGTCAGGATTTGCGGCCGCTGCCTAAGCTAACGGAATTTATTGCCCATATTCTGCTAAGATTGGGCACAATATAAAAAAAGAAGGTAAGTAAAGAATGTCTGCAAACAAACTCGCCAGCAGCGCGCAGGGCCTGCAATCCTCTGCCATCCGTGAATTATTAAAACATAGCAAAATGGCAGGCGTGATTTCGCTGGGTGGCGGTATTCCAAATCCGGACCTGTTCGATCATGAAGGTTTAAAAATCGCCGCTGATGCCGTGCTGTCTCAGCATTTTGGCGAAGCGTTCCAGTATGGCCTGACGGAAGGCGTCCCGGGGCTGCGCGAAGAGATCCAACGCATCTGTGAAGGTCGCGGCATCGCCTGTAAAGCCGATGACGTGGTCATTACTTCCGGCTCGCAACAGTCGCTTGACGTGCTGGCGCGGGCGTTAATTAACCCGGGCGATACGGTCGTCGTGGAGCGGCCTACCTACCTCGCCGCGTTGCAGGTCTTTGGCCTGGCGCAGGCGAATTTTGAATCCGTCGGCACCGACGGTGACGGCATGAAAGTGGATGAACTTGAAGCGCTGGTAGCCACCAAAACCATCAAAGCGGTTTATATCGTGCCAACCTTTGGTAACCCGGGCGGCGTGACGCTCTCCGAAGCGCGTCGTAAACAGCTGGTGGAATTATCGAAGCGCTATGACTTCGTGATTATCGAAGACGACCCGTACAGCGAGATCAACTATACCGACGAAGCGTTCCGCCCGCTGATTGCTCATGCCAAAGATATCGGCAATGAGGATAACGTGGTGTACACCTCCACCTTCTCTAAAATCCTCGCGCCGGGCACCCGCGTGGGCTGGGTGCTGGTGCCGGAGTGGCTGAAGCGCGCGGTGGTGAACCTCAAGCAAACCACCGATCTGCACACCAGCACGCTGTCGCAGCTGATGACGTACGAGTATCTGAAAACCGGTCGTCTGGCGAATCAGATTAAAATGATCCGCGAAGCCTATCGCCAGAAATACCAGACCTTTGCAACGGAACTGGAAGCGGAGCTGGGCGATGTGATGTCGTTCCACAAGCCAAAGGGCGGCATGTTCCTGTGGGCGAAAATGAACAACGGCATCAATACGACGAAATGGCTGGAAAAAACGTTGAGCAACGGCGTCGTGTTTGTGCCGGGTGAGTTCTTCTACTGCAACGAGCCGGACCATACCACGCTGCGCATGTCTTTCGTTACCCCAACGGATGAGCAGCTTAAAGAAGCGGTTCGACGCCTCAAAATTTCCCTGTAACAGGATGCGCATAATGGCAGATGCCGTTATGCGCTGTTCCCGTGCAGGGTAACGTCTGGCTTGCCGGATTTTCGCTTCGCCATGACTTCCGCCACGGTTTTTATCCGGCTTAACTCCTCCTGCGTGCGGGAGTTAGATTGCGCTTCCCAGATATCAACGTTTAGCTGTAAGTTCAGCCAAAATTCAATAGTGGTATTAAAGGCTTTTGCCAGTTTGATCGCCATATCGGCAGTAAGTTTGCGATTGTTATTGACCAATGCGCTTACGGTATTGCGGTGTACATTTAGCATCTCTGCCAGATCGTTGATTTTCAGATTGAGCGGTTCAAGATACTCATACTGCAACACCTCGCCCGGCGTGGTGGGTTTGCGGAGTGCCTGTTGAAGTGTCATAGGTGATGCCTCACTTGTGTTGCGTGTACTTGTGTGGAGAGAGATAGAGATCGTCTGCTTTTCCCTCTGACCAGCGAAATACAAGCCTGTATTGTCTGTTTACCCGGATAGAGGAATATCCCTTCAACGGAGGACTCAATGCTTCATACATATTGCCCGGTGGCGATCGTAAATCCAGGTGCGACATGGCCGCATTGATGATGTCGAGCTTTCTTGCAAGCGCTGTTTCCAGATTCAAAGGGATAACATTGCTCGATCTCCCGTAGAGAAAAAAATCCTCAAGCCATTGATCCCGAAAATGATTAATCATAATGCTGGTAAGCTCCAGTCCTTGAAGCTGAGTGGATAGTAATGCACTCCTGCACTGTGCGCAAGTGCGTTTTGTCTGCGAGTAATATTATCCTGGTCATGGCTGAAGGGAAGTGTGATGCATGACTAAAGGTTAATTCTTCGAGGCGGATTCCACGTCTTGCGTGCGGATTAATGCCCGGCGGCGCTGCGCTTGCGCGGGCCTGCGAGAATGTAGGCCGGGTAAGGCGCAGCCGCCACCCGGCGTTTGACTACCGCTCCCTCAGCGCCTCCTTCGCCCGGTTAAACGGTTTGATCATATAATCCAGCACCGTTTTCTCACCGGTCTTGATATCCACCGTCGCTATCATCCCTGGCACGATCGAGAAGTGTCTGCCCGCCTTATTCACCAGATAATCCTGGCTGGTACGGATAAACACCCGGTAATAGAACACCTCCGGCTTCGCTTCGTCCTGAATAGTGTCCGGCGAAATGGTCTCCACCACCCCGTGTAGCCCACCGTAAATCGCGTAATCGTAGGCGGTGATTTTCACCAGCGCCTCCTGATTAGGGTGGATAAAGGCGATATCCCGCGGCGAGAGGCGGGTTTCAATCAGCAGGTGATCGTCCACCGGCACAATTTCCATCAGCTCACCGTTGGGCGGGATCACACCGCCAATCGTTGTCACTTTGATGTTTTTCACGATCCCGCGCACCGGAGACTTCACCGTCAGACGGGTAACGGAATCCTCGCGGCCTTTCAGGATCGCTGACACCATATCCACCTCGGCGTTGGCCTTCGACAGCGCTTCACGGGCCTGCACGTAATACTGGGAACGCACGTCGGTGAGCTTCAGCTCCAGGTCGCTTTTCTGCCGTTGCAGGCGCAGCACTTCCACGTGGCTGGCGGCCCCGGTTTTCACCAGCCGCTGGGTGATCCCCAGCTCTTTGTTCGCGAGATCTAACGCGGCGCGCAACTCCCGCTGGGTATCCTCAAGCTGGGCGCGGCGCGAGTTGTAGAGCCGCGTTTCAGCGGCGGTCAGGTCGGTCCATTTCGCCAGGGACGGCGGGAATTTAAGCGGCAGATCGTTCACCTCGGCATACAGACGCGCGCTGGAGGCCAGCGATGCCCGGTAACGCGCCGCGCTTTCGCCGACGTTGGATTCCGAGCGGGTAGGATCCAGCCGCGCCAGCACCTGTCCGGCCTGCACCTGATCCCCTTCGTGCACGTTCAGCTCGGTGAGGATGCCCCCATCCAGCGACTGCAAAACCTGCTCGCGTGAGCTGGGGATCACTTTCCCGGTGCCGGTTGAGACTTCGTCCAGCACCCCGAACCACGCCCAGACGCCAAGCACCACAAACATCAGCAGGGAGAAGAAAACAATGCGCCGGGCACCGGTATAACCGCTTTCTGAGTCGAGCGCGTTATCCAGATCTTCTACTGCGGCAACGTCACGCTGACTGATTTTCATTTTTCCACTCCCGTCCGGTTGCCTGCTGCTGTTGCTGCATACGGCTGTTGTTCAGCGCCTGGGCTTTTGGCGCGTCCATCACCAGCATGCCATCTTTGAGTACCACCACGCGCTCCACCAGCTCCAGCACCGGCACGCGGTGGGTCGCGACAATCAGCGTGCGGTTGCCAAGCCACGCTCCGAGGCGCTGAATAAATTCCCGCTCGGTATGCTCATCAAGGGAAGCGGTCGGTTCATCCATCAGCACGATATTCGGATCGCGCAGTAGCATCCGTGCCAGCAGGATGGACTGCCGCTGCCCGCCGGACAGCCCGACACCGTTCTCCATAATCGGGTAATCCAGCCCCTTCGGCAGCTTCTGCACAAAGCTGGCCGCGCCGCACATCTCCAGCACCTCGAAGATCTCTTTATCGGTGGCGCGCGGCATGCCGAGCGTGATGTTCTCGCGCAGGGTGCCGTAAAACAGCCGGGCGTTCTGGGTCATAAAGCCGACGTTTCGCCGCACGTCAGCCACGTCCAGATGCGGCAGGCTGAGGTTGTCGAGCCGCAGTTCACCGCCCGCCAGATCCATCCCGCCCGCCATCGCCTGCAACAGGGTTGATTTGCCCGCGCCGTTGCGCCCGAGGATCGCCACTTTCTCGCCCGCTTTGATCTCCAGACGGTTAATGCGCAGCGCCATACGCGGATCTTCCGGGTGATAGCGAAACTGCGCCTGCTCGAACAGGTAATGTCCGCGCAGCACGTCCTGACGGATCGGCGTCTCTTCGCGCTGATTCTCGGTCGGCAGCTGCATAATGCTGTCCAGCCCCTCTTTGGCCGCCTTCACCTGCTGCCAGCGGGCCAGCACGCCGCACAGCGTCGCCATCGGGGCGATCATCCGTGAGGCGAGCATTGAGGCGGCCACCACTGAACCGGTGGTTAAGGTGCCGTCGATCACCATCGGCGCGCCCACCACGATCACCCCGGCATACACCAGGCTCTGAATGGTCATCCCCCAGCTGATCAGGTTCTGCGTCAGCTCGCGGGTGCGCAGGCCGGATTCGGCGGTGATCTGGATATAGCTGTTCCACTGCTGCAAAAAGCGGTTCTCCGCCTGCATCAGCTTGATGTCCTCCAGCCCCTGCACGCTCTCCACCAGCACCGCGTTGCGCAGGGTTGATTCATGCGCCGACTGCTTCGCCAGCTCCGCCAGCTTCTTTTGCAGCAGCAGGCCAGGCAGGACCATGATCACCGCCGCCACCGGGGCGATCCACGCCAGCTGCGGAGCGATGATCGCCAGCACAATCACAAACAGGATAAAAAACGGCAGATCGACGATGGTGGAGATGGTGGAGGAGGTGACCATCTCGCGGATCTGCTCCAGCTCGCGCAGCTGGGAGATAAAGCTGCCGGTGGATCGCGGAATGGCGCTGTGGCGCAGCCGCAGCGCGTGGCCGAACACCCGATCCGAGACGCGCAGATCCGAGCGTTTACCCAGCAGATCCATAATGTGTCCGCGCGCCACGCGCAGCACAAAGCCAAACAGCGTGGCGATCAGCACCCCGATGGTCAGCACATAGAGCGTCGGATAGGACTGGGCGGGGATCACCCGGTCATACACCTGCATGGAAAAGACGATGCCCGAGAGGGAGAGCACGTTAATGAACAGTGCCGCCAGCATTACCCAGCTGTAAGGGCGAAGGTCGCGCATCACCAGCCGGTAGAGCCAGTCCGGGCGGTATTTTGAGATATAGGCATCCACGCGGCTGTCCTTCAGCGCCGCCAGCGGACGCAGGGCGATGACGTGGCGGATGGCAGGCAGCATCGCGCTCATCGACAGGCGGTTGGTGTGCGTGCTGTCGTCGAAAAAGCTGACCTCAAGCGTATCCTCGCCGTCGAAATTGTCGATCACGCCGATTTTACCGTCGTTCAGCTCCACCACCACCGGCAGACGCCAGCTGTTGATAGCGTGCTGATCGGCCGTCAGCAGCTGGAATGTCAGCCCGGCTTCACGGGCGAGCTGCGTCAGCGCGGGCACCATCGGTTTGCCTTTCAGCCACGGCGCGCCGGCGATCAGCGAGCCTGGCGAACAGGCAACGCGATAGCGCGTCGCCACATAGCCAAACGCCTGCGCCCACTGCTCCAGCGCCTCATCCGTCATATTTTCACCCTGCGGAATATCGCGTTGCTTCATGGCTGGATCTCCACGGTCTGGATGGTGCGGTTTTCAAGATCGAACGCGTGACGCAGGCGCCCGGTGTTGTACAGACAGTTGAGCTGAAGCTGATGCAGCTGTCCGGCGGTTTGCTGTTGGGTAAAGCGCGCCTGATACACCTCCTGCTCGGCGTTGAGCACGTCGAGCAGCGGGCGGGAACCAAGATCGAGATACTGCTGCTGATACAGCTCGCGGGTGCGGGCGCTGAGCGCTTCCTGACGGCCCTGGATCTGAAGCGTGCTCATCAGGCTCATCACCTGGCTGCGCGCTTCCAGCAGTTTTTGCCGCACCTCAAGACGGGTGCGCTGGATGGTGGACTGGGCGGATTCCACCGCGTGTCCGGCGGCGTTACGCCGGGCGGTGAGGCCGCCGCCCTGATAGAGCGGCATCTGCACTTTTACCCACGCGGAGTACTGGGTGCGGTCCCGCGTTTCGTTGCCGGCGTAGCGGTCGTTCAGGTAGTGACGAACTTCCGGCTCCAGCGAAACGGTAGGGGTCATTTGCGCGTTGGCATAGTCGAGATTAGCCTGCGCGACGTTGGCCTGCGCCCAGGCCGCTAATACCGAGGGCACCAGACGATCGTCCGGCTCGGCGATGTCGCAGCTGCGGGCCAGACTCTGCGGAAAGTCATTGCTGACCGCGTTCAGGCTGTCCCAGCCCAGCAGGCTCATCAGCGTGGCGCGCGAGCTGTCGAGGCTGGCCTGATACTGCATCAGCTGCGCACGCGCCCCTTCGATGCGGGCGTCGGTCTGCACCACGTCAGAGAGTGACGTTGCGCCTTCATCATTACGTTGTTTCGTCAGGGTGCCGATGGAGGACAGGGCATCCAGCTGTTCTTTGGCGGTCTCGACCATCTGCTGCCAGGTCTGCACCTGCACCATGGCGATGGCGGTATCGTGGGCGATGGTGTCGATGCTCACCAGCACGTTGGCCTGCTGCTGGGCGACGCCCGCGTTTTCCGCGCGTACCTGGCTTGCGACTTTGCCGAAGTCGTAAAGCATTTGCGAAAGAGAAAGCACCAGCGAAGGGGTAAAGCCATTATCGTCACCGTCGTGGCTATAACCGTTATCCATGCCGGCGTTAATTTGCGGATAATATTTCGATTTGGCGACGTCCACATTTTCGCTCTGCTGATAAAGTTTGCCGACGGCTTCACTGATGGCCGGATGCCAGGTCACGGCGCGGTTAACCGCTTCATTCAGCTGTAGCGTGCCGGGGGCGGCTTTGCTGGCTACGGGCGCCACGCGACCATTTAAAGAGGGGAGTTCCTGCGTTTCGCTTAATTGTCCGGTATTAATCATCGCCGCAGGGTTTGCCGCGATAGCGGGCACAGATATCAGGCAGCACGAGAGCCACCAGTAAGGCATCTTCTTTCCCATGTCTTGTCCCTAATAAAAAAGTACTGCTTTTTTGTTTATGCCCGGGCGCTGTGCGCGCCCGGGTCATTTCTTGCAGGTGCTATTAGGTAATGATGTGTTGCTGGTTTACAAGCTCGTCGTAGGTGGTCTGAACGTTGTCCAGCGTAACGAGCGCAGATTTAGTGTAGGCGGCTCCCGTGCCGTCACGGTCGATGGAGATCACAGTATTGTTACCGCTTTGTGAAACAGACACATAGTTCCCCAGCGTCGACGCACTACCGTTCCAGCCCACCAGAAGATCGCCAATGTCGATCTTGTCTCCCTGCGTGAGGGAGAAGTTCGTCCAGTGGTCGCCCGTGCTGTTACCTGCGGTAGCGTTACCCGCCGTATTGTTCAACACCTGATAAATCAGCGTGTCGCCGTAGGCCGTGCCGTTAATCACATCGTTATGCTCCGAACTGACAAATTTCGGCGCCATGTCAATGGTCAGCGACGCGGTATCCGTGGCGCCGCTGGCGTCGGTCAGGGTGTAGTTAAAGACCTCCTTGCTGGTAATGGTAGAGAGCGAGATCCCCGGGTTAAGGGTATAGGTGTAACTGCCGTCAGCGGCAATCGCCAGCGTCCCGTAGTGGCCCGTGATGTTTGACATCGTGCTGCCGGTGTACGGATCCAGCGTGGTGGTAACGCCGTCGTAGCCAGTAATGCTCACGCGGGTATCAACCGAGTGCAGCTGGTCCATCGCCCCTGCGGAGCCGGTGCCGTCGAAGATATTGCCGTCAACGGTGTGGGTGCCCGTCGCGTCGAATTGCGACAGGGAGTAGGTCGTGCCGTTTACGCTTGGGGTAATGGTGATGTTCCCCACGCTCAGCCCCGGTACGCTGCCGGTAAAGTTCAGCGTATAGGTCCCGGCGTTGAGATCCAGACCGGTCAGCGGAACGTCGATGCTGCCGCCCAGCAGTGAGCCTCCGCTGAAGGAGCCGCTGCGAATCACATTCGTCCCGTCAGTGATTGACCAGTTCACCGTCAGCCCGCCCAGCGCCAGCAGCGAGGCCACGTTAAAGTGCAGCGAGGCGTTATGCAGCGCGGTGTTTGCATCCACCACGAAGGTCCCGCTTCCGCTGCCCTGCGTTGACCCCAACACGGCGGTGGTCCAGCTGGCGGTGCCGACGGAGGTATCCGTATAGGTTGAGGTATGGTGAACCGACGTGACGTCCATCGCGGTGCTGACATCGTTTACCGCATCCATTGGGCGCGCGGTTGGGGTGATGTTCAGCGATGCCGTGTCTTTCGAGCCGTCAGGCGCGGTGATGGTGTAGACGAAGGTATCCGGCGTGCTGATATGGTCCGCCCCGACCCCGCTGTTCAGGGTGTAGGTGTACTCTCCGGCCGCGTTGATCCGCAGCGTACCGTACTCGCCGGTGATCTCCGTCAGACCGCTGCTGTTCACCGCCACGCCGTTAACGTCGGAGACTACGGTACCCGCTGGCGCAATATCATCCGCCAGTACATCCCCGGTCGTGCTCTCGCTCACGCTTGCCACGCTGTAGACATGATCCTGCAAGACGTTCAGCGTGTAGGCCGTCAGCGCGGTGATCCCCGCCGCCGTATTGAGCAGGAACAGGTACTCGCCGGCGGGCAGATTCAGCGTCAGCTGCGAGGAGGTGCCGCCCAGCAGCGGCGCGCGCAGCCAGCCGGGTTCAACGCGCATCTGCTCGAAGGTCTGCGTCGCATTGTTGAACTTATAGATGTAGAGGTCGAACACCGAGGCCAGCGCCACGCCGCCCACGGACGCCTGAACGGTCATGGTGCGGGTGGTGCCTTCTTCCACGTTATAGATGATCGGGTTGGCCAGATCGTCCAGCAGGTTCAGCCCCAGCGTATTGCCAAGGTTGATCCCCACCAGGGTAAAGCCGCCCTGCGACGAGGTGCCGTTGTTAATCGCCTCCACGGTGGTATCGAAGGTCAGCGAGGCGGTATCGTCCACGGCCACGATACCGCTGCTGCTGGTGCCTTCGCCCAGCGACAGAACCAGATTTGCCGAGGCGCTGGTGCCGTTGTGGGTGATGGTGTAGGTAAAGTTCTCCGTGCGGCCAATGACGGCGGCGCTGGTGTTGGTCAGGTTATAGGTATAGCTGCCGTCCAGGTTGATGGTCAGCGTGCCGTACTGCCCCTGAATCACCGTGCCGTCAGCCGTGACGCTGGTGGTGGTGCCCTGGGCGTTGGTGACCGCGGTGACGGTGGTGCCCGCCGGGGCGTTGTCGCTGCCTGCGGTTGGATCCACGTCGGTGATGACGTTCCCGACAACGCTGGTCTCGCCGGACACGGTGCCTGCGCTGGTCTCTTTCACCGCCACATCGAGGCTGGTGTAAGAGCCGGTTGCCAGCAGGTTAGTGTTGTAGCTCAGGACGCGATACTGACCATCCGCCAGGCCGGTCAGGTTCAGCGACACCCCCGTCGCGCCGAGGGTCAGCAGGTCAGCGAACTGCGGCTGTCCGGTGTCGACCACGGTGGTCCAGGTGTTGTTGGCGGCGTCAAAGCGCTGTACCACCAGCTCAAGGGTATTGAGCAGGGAGAGTACGGCCCCCGTGGCGTTGGCGTTCACGGCAATATCCGCATTGCCGCCGCTGCCGACGGTGAAACCTACCTGCGCGGTGTCGTTGCCGAGCAGCGTCAGCACGTTACCTACGGCGCCCACCAGCAGGAAACCATAGTCGCTGTACTGCGAGTTGGTCACCGTTGCGGTGGTTGTCAGCGCCAGCTCTTCAACGTTGGTGCTGGCTGAGAGCGGCACCACCGGCGCAAGGGCTGAGCCGGGCAGCGAGACGTTGCCTGCCGCGTCGGTGGCGGTGATTTGCAGCGTCTGGCCTTCCGTCTGTTTATTGAGGAAGGTATAGCTCCAGGAGCCGTTGCTGTCTGCCGTGGCGGTGACCGTTGAGCTATCCGCCAGACGGATGGTGACGGTACTGCCCGCTTCGGCGCTACCGGTCAGTACACTGCCGTCTGCGTTGAAGGTCCCGGTCGGGGCCGTTGGCGCAGTGAGATCGACAATGACGGTGGTCGAGGTGGAAATCGGGCTGGTGCCCGAGCCGTTGCTCGCCGTGGCGGTGAAGGCATGCGGCCCTTCGCTCAGCACCGGCGTGGTGAAGCTCCAGTTGCCGCTGGCATTTGCGGTGACCGTGCCCATCAGCACCCCGTTGTTATAGAGGGTGATAGTCGCGTTTGGCTGCGCCGTGCCGCTCAGGGTTGGCGTGGTGTCATCGGTGGTTTTCCCGTTGGTCAGGTTGCCCGTCACCGTGCCGACGTTATCGTCGATGTTAGCGATAACCGGCGCGTTCGGGATCGTGGTGATCGGAGCAATCACGGAGGTGGTGATACCTGCGTTACCGGCCTTATCGGTAGCAAAGACAATCAGTGACTCCCCGCCGGTCTGTGGAGGGGTGAGGGTGGCGCTGAAGTTTCCGCTGCCGTCCGCGACGGCCGTTCCAAGCACGGTTCCGGTGCTGCTGGTAATGGTGACGGTACTTCCTGCTTCCGCCGTACCGGTAACCTGCGTCCCGTTGGTGATCACCGCCAGCCCGGTTGGGGCTGCTGGCGGCGTCAGGTCAACGTTGATCGTGATAATCGGCGATGGCGCGCTGGTATTGCCCGCGGCATCGGTGGCGGTGGCGGTGAAGTTATGCGCGCCTTCGGTCAGCGTGGTGCTGGTTTGCGGCAGCGTCCAGTTGCCGTTGGCATCGGCAGTGACGGTTCCCACCAGCGTTGTGCCGTCGTAAATACGTACGGTGGCATTGGCTTCCGCCGTACCGTTTAAGGTCGGACGGGTGTCGTTGGTTGGGTTGGTGCCGGTGACAGGGCCGGTGACGGTTCCCACATCATCCACAATCGAGGTGATTGCCGGTGCGACAGGTGCGGTGGCATCCACATTGATGGTATAACCCCCGGTCTGCGCGCTGGCGTTGCCCACGGCGTCGGTGGCGGAGAAGGTCAGATTATGCGGCCCGTCAGCCAGCGGGGTGGACGGCGTAAAGCTCCACGCGCCGCCGGTGGCGACCGCGGTGCCAATCTGTACCCCATTGTCATAGATGGTTACCGTCGCGCCGGCTTCTGCCGTACCGGTGAGCGTTGGACGTGCATCGTTGGTTAACCCGCCGTTGGCGACAGGCGTCGCAGCATTACCGACGTCGTCGGTGATGCTGGTCAGCACCGGTAGCGCTGGCGGCGTGGTGTCAATGGTCAGGCTGAAGTCGGCGGACGGCGAGCCGGTGTTCCCCGCCTGATCCGTTGCTTCTGCGGTAAAGGTGTGTGACCCGGTGCCCAGCGGCACGGTGATATCCACGGTCCAGTTGCCGTTAGCATCGGCAGTACCGGTGCCCACCAGCGTAGTGCCTTCGTAGATATTCACGGTGGCCAGCGGCTCGCTGGTCCCCACCAGGCGCGGGAGAGGATCGTTCGTGGTCTGGCCGGAGCCAATCGCCCCGGTGATGGTGCCAACATCGTCAATCGCCTGGGTGATAACCGGCGCGGCAGGCGCAGTCGTATCCACAACCAGCGTAAAGCCTGGTGAGGCAGGACTGACGTTGCCCGCGGCATCGGTTGCCGTGGCGGTCCAGGTGTGGCTGCCGTTTGCCAGCGTGCCGGTGGTGAAGCTCCATACGCCGTTGGCATCAGCCACGGCGGTGCCCACCTGCTGACCATTCTCATAGATGGTGATGGTCGCGTTGGCTGCCGCGGTGCCGTTCAGCGTTGGCGTGGTGTCGTCTGTGCTTTGTCCCGAGGCGACCGGGCCCAGCACGGGACCGGCATTGTCGGTGGCAGGGGTAAAGACTGGTGCGTCGGGCACCGACGTATCCACCGTCAGGTTGAACGGTGGCGAGGTGACCCCGGTATTGCCTGCGGCATCGGTGGCGTTGAAGGTAATGGTATGCGGCCCTTCACCCAGCGCGGTGGTCGGCGTGAAGGTCCAGTTACCCTGGGCGTTGACGATTGCCGTGCCGATTTCCACATCATCGACAATAACGTGCACCGTTGCGCCCACTTCCCCCGTACCGTTGAAGGTTGGACGGGTGTCGTTGGTGGAACCGTTGCTGGCGATGATTCCCGTTCCCGGGCTGACATCGTCTATCACCGTGGTAACCACCGGGGCCGCAGGGCCAGTGGTATCCACCGTAAAGGCGAATACTGGCGAGTTGGCGGAGACGTTTCCGACATCATCGCTGGCGTTGACGCGCAGGTTATACGTCCCGTCCGTCAGAACCGGGTCCGGCGTAAAGGTCCAGTTACCGTTGCCGTCGACCGTAGTGGTACCAATCTCCACGCCGTTATTCAGAACGTGAATGGTGGTACCCGCCTGGCCGGTGCCGCTCAGGGTTGGCGTGGTGTCATTGGTGACCTGCCCGGCGGTAAGCGGGCCGGTTACGCCACCCGGAGCGTTGTCGCTGACCGTATCGATCGTCGGCACCTGTGGCGCCGTCAGATCGATATTGATGCTCCAGACGCCGGACGGCTGGCTGACGTTGCCCTGCGGATCCGTCGCTCTGACCGTAAAGTCATGCGTTCCTTCCCCGAGGGCGGTTTCAGGGGTAAATGTCCAGGCGCCGGTACCGTCTGCCGACACCGTACCAATCTGCGTGGCGCCATCAAAAATGGCGACGACGCTGTTCGGCTCGGCGGTACCGGTCAGGGTTGGCGTGGTGTCGTTGGTTGGATCGCCGCTTGGGACAGGCGTTGCCGCATTGCCTGCGTTATCCGTCACGCTGGTAATCACCGGCGTGGTGGAGACGGTGTCGACCACAATGGTGATCCCGGCCGACGGGGTGCTCTCATTGCCCGCCGGGTCGGTGGCGGTCACGGTCAGGGTGTGGCTGCCGTCGTCCAGCGCAGGCGGCGTGTAGCTCCAGGTGCCGGTCGGACCGACAACAACGGTGCCCAGCGGGTCGCCGTCATCGTACACCGTAATAGTGTCCCCGGCCGTGCCTGTCCCGGTCAGGGTAGGACGGTTGTCGTTGGTGCTCTGCCCGTCGGCGATTGGGCCGGTGATCGGACCTACGTCATCAGTCACCGCACCGATGGCTGGCGCTGTCGGGGCGGTAAGGTCGACGGTCACGGTCGCGATCGGCGACTGCCCGCTGGTCGCGCCGGTGGTGGTATTCGTGGCGGTCACGGCAAAGGTGTGTGGCCCTTCCGTCAGCGGCAACAGCGGCGTGTAGCTCCAGTTGCCGTTATCATCCGCAACAACGTTCGTCAGCGGAACCAGCGCCCCATCCTGATAAATGGCGATCACGCTGCCCGGATCGGCGGTGCCGGTAAGGGTCGGCGTGGTGTCATTGGTGGTTTTATCTTTCACATCACCCGTGACGGGATCGACGTCATCATTGATCGCCGTAATCACCGGTACCGCAGGCAGCTCGAGCGGAGAGTCCGGCACGTCAAAGGTGGTTGACGGGCTGGCATTGCCTGCGGGGTCCGTGGCGGTGAGCGTCAGCGTCGCGGCATCCAACTGGGCCGGGGAGAGGGCAATGGAGAAGGTGCCTCCCGTCGCGACCCCGGTCCCGATGACATTGCCGTTGGCGTCACGAACCGTCACCGTGGTTCCGTCATCTGCCGTCCCGGTCAGCGGGGTGCCCTCCGCGGCAATGGTGATATTCGTTGGCGTTGCAGGCGGCAGGGTATCCACCGTCACGCTGAGATCGCCGGAGCTGGCGGAGGTATTCCCCGCCGCGTCACTCGCGGCCACTGAGAAGGTATGCGGCCCCTCGGTAAGCGCAGGGTCGGCGGTCCAGGACCATGTCCCGTTCGGCTGAACCTCCACGACCACCGGCGAGGCGACACCATCAACAGAAACGGTGACGCTCGAACCCGGCTCGCCAATCCCGGTGAGGGTTGGCGTACCGTCGCGGGTGTAAAGCACGCTGTTGGTCAGCTGGCTGTCAGAGACGGCGTCAATTTGCGGCACGGTTGGCGCCTGCGTATCAACCTCCACCGTAAAGACCGGGCTTACCGGGCTAACGTTACCGGCATCGTCCACCGCGGCGACGGTGATATTCAGCGGGCCGTCGGTCTGCGTCGGCAGGGTATAGGACCATCCGCCATTGACGACTTCAACGCGATCCACTTCCACGCCGTTGTTGTAGATGATCACCGTCTCGCCGGTGGTGCCGGTTCCGCTCAGGGTCGGTGTGGTGTCGTTAGTGGACCCGCCGTTCTGCGCGCCGGCGATGTCGCTGATAACAGGGGTGTCCGGGGCGAGGGTATCGACCGTTATCGTGATACCGGCTGATGGCACAGATTCGTTCCCGGCTTCATCGGTGGCGGTCGCCGTGTATTCGTGCGTCCCTTCGCCAATGTTGTTCTCAGGACGCCAGCTCCAGTTACCGTTACCGTCCACCGTAACGCTGCCCACGGCCTGCGGCTCGCCTGTACCCACCTGGTCATAGATGGTAATGACGTCATTCGGCGTACCGGTGCCGCTCAGGACCGGACGCGGATCGTTGGTGGATTCGCCATCCAGCACGGGGCCGGTGATCTGGCTTACGCTGTCTGTCACCGTTGGGGTTCCCGGCTGGGCAGGCGCGTCGGTATCAATGGTAATGGTCACCGGCGTGGACGGCGCGCTTTCGTTCCCGGCGCTGTCCTGGTTGGTCACCGTCAGGGAGAGATCGTAGGTGCCGTCAGGCAGCGGAGTGGTGGGTGTCCAGCTCCAGTTACCGTCGCCATCGATCTCGGCTTCACCAATTTTGGTGGCGCCATCGTAAATGTTGACGGTATCGCCCGGCGTGCCCGAGCCGCTCAGGGTTGGCGTGGTATCCCGGGTGGTCTCCCCAGGATTCAGGGCCGTCCCCGGCGAGCCGCCGTCCGGGTTGACGGTGATCTCAGGAATATCCGGCGTTGCAGGCGCGGTGGTGTCGATCGCCAGTTCAAACGGCGGCGAAATGGTGGTGTTACCCGCCTCATCCGTTGCGTGGACCGTCAGCGAGTGCGGGCCGTCCGTCAGCGGCGTGGTTGGCGTAAAGCTCCAGCCACCGCTGCCGTCGAGCACGGCCGTGCCGAGCAGGGTGGTTCCGTCATAGATCGTGATGGTGGTGCCGTCCGGTGCGGTTCCCTGCAACTGCGGCAGCGTGTCGTCGGTGGTGTCCCCGCTGTTAAGCGGAAGCTGCACGGGCCCCACGTTATCGGAAACGGTGTCAATGGTGGCCGCTGGTGGCGGAGTCGTATCGACGGTAAAGGTAAAGCCGGCTGATGGTGCGCTGGCGTTACCGGCCGCATCGCTCGCGACGACGGTGAACGTATGCTGCCCGTTCACTAATGGGGTAGTAGGCGTGAAGGTCCATGCGCCACCGCTGTTGACAACGGCAGTACCAATATCCTGTCCGTCCAGACGGATCGTCACGGTGGAGCCCGGCTCGCCGGTACCGTTCAGCGTCGGGAGCGTGTCGTTGGTGGTTTCATTGGTGTCGAGCGCACCCGTGCGGCCCGGTACGTCATCAATGACCTGCGTAATGGCCGGCGCGCCCGGGGCGGCGGTATCCACCGTGATGCTCCAGGTGTTCGATGTCCCGCTGAGGTTATTGTTGGCGTCAACCGCCGTCGCCGTCAGTACGTGCCCGCCGTCCGGTAGCGCGGTTTCCAGCGTGATGGACCACTGACCGTTCGCCGACACGACTGCGGTGCCAATTTCGGTAGTACCGCTGTAGAGGGTGATGGTGGTGCCAGGCTCGCCCGTTCCGTTGATGGTAGGCGTGCTGTCGTTGGTGAGACCGTTCTGGCTGACAGGACCGGTGACGCCGGGGGCATCATCCACCACGCCCGTGATGACCGGGGTTTGTGCCGCGGTGATGTCCGGCGCGTCAAACGGCGCGGTCGGACCGGTGTTTCCGGCGGTATCAGTGGCATCGGCAGTCAGGGCTTCGCCGTTGGCTTTCGGCGGGATCAGATCTACGCTGAAATTCCCCTGATCGTCGGCGACCGCTTCCCCGACCTTCACGCCATTTTCACGAATGGTGACGGTACTGCCCGGCTCGGCTGTACCGGTTACGGTGGTGCCGTCGGCAGAGATCACCACGTTTTCCGGCGCCAGCGGTGGGGTGCTGTCTGGCGCGTCGGCAAAGCCAGACGGGCTGGTGTTACCGCTGCCGTCGGTGGCCGTCACTTCAAGGGCTTCGCCGTTGGTCTGGGCTGGCGAAATCGGGATGGTAAATGTGCCGTCCGGACCGACGGTGGCCTGGCCGATGATCGTACCGTCCGGCGCTTTAATGATAATCGTGCTGTTTGGCTCGGCGGTTCCGCTGACGCTGGCCCCGTCTTCCGCCACCACCAGGTTGCCCGGTGCGGCAGGCGGGGTGATATCCGCTGCGTTAACCAGCGCCGGTGAGCTCTGGTTGCCTGCGGCATCGGAGGCGACCACGGAGATAATCTCACCGTTGGTCTGCGCAGGGTTCAGGTTGGCGACATAGTTGCCGTTGCTGTCGGCAGTGGCGGTCCCGATTTGCAGCCCGGCATTGTTGGTGATGACGATTTTACTGCCCGGCTCGGCGGTACCGGTGATCTGGGTGCCTGCGGAGTTGAGCGTCGCAACCGGCATGTCTGGCGGCGTAAGATCGACGGTAAAGTTGATCGGCTGAGACAGACCGCTCTGGTTGCCTGCCGCATCGGTTTCCCGCAGGGTAATCGAGTGTGTGCCTTCTGCCAGTGGACTCGTCGGCGTGATGCTCCAGGTACCGTTCGGCAGAACGGTGGTGGTGCCGATAACAACGCCGTTATCGTAAACCGTGATCGTGCTGCCCGGTTCGCCTCTGCCCGTCAGGCGCGGCTCTGAGGCATCGGTAAACTGCCCGGCACCGATCGCCCCTTTCAGTACGCCCGTGTCGTCGTTAATGATAAATCCGGAAGGCGTTTGCGGCGCGGTGACATCTACCGTGACGGTAAAGACCGGCGAGGCCAGGCCGGTGTTACCGGCGACGTCGGTGGCGCGCACGGTAAGCTGGTGGCTGCCTTCGCTCAGATTCACCGACGGCGTAAAGCTCCAGCTTCCGTTACTGCCCACAACCGCTGTGCCAATGGCAATGCCGTTATCATAGATGGTGACCGTCGAGCCCGCTTCCGCCGTGCCGGTGAGCTGTGGCCGCGGGTCGTTGGTGCTGCTTCCACTCCCGAGCGTGCCGGTGCCAGGCGCAACATCATCGGTGATGCTGACGATCGCTGGCGCGCCAGGCGCGACGGTATCGACCACGAAGGTTACCGCCGTGGACGCCGGGCTGGTATTGCCTGTGGCATCGGTCGCGGTGGTGGTAATGGCGTGGTTGCCTTCAGACAGGTTGGTCGACGGGGTAAAGCTCCATTTCCCGGTGGCATCGGCTGTGGCGGTGCCAATCGGTTTCCCGTTGTCATAGAAGGTAATGACGGTGCCGGCTTCACTGATGCCGCTGAACGTCGGACGCGCATCGTCCGTGCGTTGTCCGTTGCTCAGCGGGCCTGTTTCGGCGCCCACGTTATCATTGACGGTGACAATCTCGGGTGCATCCGGCGCGGTTAAATCCGGTGCCGTGACCTGAACGCCCGGGCTGGTATTGCCGGACGGATCGGTGGCGGTAGCGGTGATCTGTTCTCCGTTGGTAAGCGGCGTACCGAGATCAATCGTAAATTTCCCGTCGCTGCCCGCTTTGCCCGTTCCGATGGTGTTGCCATCGGCATCTTTCAGGGTAATCGTGCTGCCCGGCTCAGCGGTACCGGT